>CAYTDF010000638.1:0-3563 GCA_964436365.1 uncultured bacterium
GATGAGGAGGAGCGCATCGGCATCGCTCGCTTCAGCCGCCTCGGCAATGGTACGCTCGAAACCTTCCGAGCCGAGTTCGACAACGGTGAGTTCCGTCTCCCAACCGCGCTGCTCGAACGCCGCAAACAGACGGCGCTTGAAGAGCCCGTACCCCCGGTCGGCGGGATCGCTATATGACCAGATCTTCGGCATGAAACGACTATAGCACTTTACCCGAAGCGCTCGCGACGCTTGCGGAAAGAAGATGATAGAACCATTCTACGGTATCCCCCAAGAGTTCTTTCCGACTGCAAGACGCTAAACGCCCGAATTACGCGGGCACTGCGTGCGCGCTACTGGAAGAAACTTGCGAGAAACGCTCTGGCGATGTCATGGATGAACACACACTCGAGATTCTCGAATTCAACAAGATCCGGTCCAGACTGGAGGCGCTAGCGTCGACCGATCTCGGAAAGCGATTGACAACCGAGGTTCGGCCCGGCGAAGACCTGGACTCGGTGCGCTACGAGCTGCTGGAAACCAGCGAAATGCGCGCGCTGTGGGAGGTGAACCGCGAACCGCCTCTGGACGGCGTGAAAGATCTGAGCGAACCGGTTCGCCGTTCGCGGGTGCCCGGCGCTCTGCTTCTGCCGGAAGAACTGCTCGATATCGCGTCCACGCTCGAGGCTGTCGAACGCGTGCAGAAATCGCTACGGGAAGCGCGCGACCGCGCCGAGCATGTCAGCCACTACGGCGCTCGCCTGGTACCCCAGCCGGATCTCGCCACGCGAATCCATACGATCATCGACGAGTTTGGGCAGGTTCGCGACGGAGCCAGCCCCCAGCTGAACCGCCTGCGCCGGGATACCCGCGAGCTGCGCGCAGGGATCGTGCGCCGCTTAGAGAAACTTTTGCGGGGCGCGTTCAAAGAGTATGTGGTCGAACAACTCTACACACTGCGCGAAGACCGGTATGTCCTGCCCGTCGACACGCGCTACAAGAACAAAGTCAACGGAATTCTGCACGATCGTTCGGCCAGCGGAAGCACGGTCTATATCGAACCGATGGCGATTGTCCAAGACGGGAACCGGCTCAAAGATCTCCGCCGGGAAGATGAGATCGAAGCCCGGCGGATCCTTCGCGAAGTGACGGAACAGGTGGGCGTGGCCGCGGACGACCTGGACAGCAATCAAGAGATCTTCGCGCAGATCGACTTCTTGGGCGCGAAAGCACGGTTCTCCATCCTGCAAAAGATGAGTGCGCCCAAGCTGGAGCGGGGCGGGCAGATGAAACTGCTCGACGCCCGGCACCCCCTCCTGATTTCACATCTGGGTCTGGAAGAATCCGTACCGCTAAACCTAGAGTTGGACCCGGAAGCCCGCGGACTCGTGCTCTCCGGTCCCAACGCGGGCGGAAAGACAGTGGTGCTAAAAAGTATTGGCCTGCTCTGCCTGATGGCACAAAGCGGACTGCATATCCCTGTCAAAGAAGGTACGGTCCTGCCTTGGTTCGACGATATCGGGGCGGACATCGGCGATGAACAAAGCCTCGAACAAAACCTCTCCACCTTCTCGGCCCACATGACCCGAATACGGGATCTGCTGCAACGCTCCAAGCGGGGCACGTTGGTTCTGCTGGACGAACTCGGGTCGGGGACCGATCCGGCGGAGGGCGGCGCGCTGGCGACGGCGATCCTGGAAGCCTTGGTCGAATCGGAAGCCCGGTTTGTAGCCACCACCCATCTGGACGCGGTCAAAGTCTTCGCCCATGGCTGTCCGAACACCGAGAACGCGGCGATGGATTTCAACGAAGAAACCCTGAATCCAACCTACCTCTGCACACTTGGACTCCCCGGCCACAGCAACGCGGTGCAGATCGCACGCCGCCTGGGACTGCCCGCACTGGTTGTGGAGCGCGCGCGTCTCTACACCGAAGACGAAGCGACTCGGCCGGAAGAACTTCTCAACCAGCTCAGCCGGGAGATCCAAGAGACCGAAAACCAGCGGGCCATGGCGGTCGCCGAACACGCCAAGTCCGCACGCCTGCGCGAAGAGTGCAAACGACAACTCCAGAAAGCGCAGAACCAAGCCCGCGATACCATCGAGCGTGCACAGCGAAAAGCCCAAGGGCTTATGCAGGAGCTCGATAGACGACTCGACAGCCTCGAAGACGAAGAGCGCGCCTTTCGCGCCACTTGGAAAGAACGTCTCGACGAACTGGCCGCCGAATCCCTTAAGCAACCCGAACCCCAGTCGGCATTGACCACCATGCGGAAAGGCCTGGACAAAGTCCGTGACGCGCTGGAAGAAGAACCGGAAGAACCGGAGACGCCCCAAGCCAGCGGCACAGATGTCCCCCCGGAAAAACTGCAACCGGGCGTGATGGTACACGTGATGGGTATGACCAGTCCGGGCGAAGTCAAATCCTACAACCGCAACCGCGACGAAATCGAAATCTCAGTCAACGGACTGAGTGTCCGCGTAGGCCGCAAACGTGTCGACCGCATCGTCCCCCAAAAGAAAAAGAAAAAAGAGGATACAGCCGCCCAAGTCTCCTACGGCTCCGGTACCGATGTGCCTATGAGCATCGACATTCACGGAATGACCATGGAAGACTCGGAGCCTATCGTGCAACGCTACCTCGACCAGGCGTTCACCGCGGGCCACCCCTACGCCACAGTCTGTCACGGTGGCGGATTCGGAGTCTTGCGCAAAATGGTTCGCAGCATGGCTCCAAAACTATCCTACGTACTCAGCTTCCGTAACGGAACAGACTACGAAGGCGGTAACGGCGTAACGGTTATTAACTTTAGAGAGGATGTTTAGTGTTCGCCAAGTATATGTATTTAGTCAGAAGACGTTTATTGCACAGCTCGCGGGGGCACTTCGTGCGCCCTGATGTAGGGTGCATTTGAGAAGCGCCCCCATGTTCTCCAAATAGGTGTGTCTTGTCAGAAGGCGTTTGTCGCTCGACTTTCGGGGGCACTTCGTGCGCCCTGATACCGGGTGAGTTCCCAAAGGCCCTGGGTGCAAAAGAAGGTGGGATGAGAGAGGGGCAGGAGAGAGTCAGAAGAGCGATTCCGAAAGCGATTGACCCTGGCGACAGCCTCTGTACAATACTCGTAGATCACAGACGACCTCCAAGGCTGAGAGATTCGCCCGCGTGTCCCTTCGCGAGATAAGCCGAGAGCCCGCATGGAAAGTCCGTATGAAAAGGACACAGATTGTTGGATTGCTATTCTTTAGTGGACTGTGGGGTCTATCGGAAGCCGTTCTGGGCCAAGCCTTGTACAGCCGAAATGTGCCCTACGCATCCGTTCCTCTGACAGTTGCAGGTTTGGGCGTGCTGACCTTCGCGAGAACGTTCTATCCCCAGAGAGGCATCGCGACGGCAATCGCGGCTCTGGCCTTGCTGTATAAGTTCCTCAACGCTCCCTTCTTTGCCTGTCACCTCCTGGGAATCTTGATGACTGGTGTTTGTTACGACTTATTTTTCAACGTACTTAGAATCAAGAACCGATCGATCGCCACAGGAGTCAATCCCATTTCTAGTTGATTTTAGGCGGCTCCTTCTGTCTTCATTTC
>CAYTDF010000639.1:0-3563 GCA_964436365.1 uncultured bacterium
AATGGGGTACGAGTCGAATGGCTTCTCGAGCTCTATCTTCCCTCTGGGGCGGATATGCAATCCCCCGAAGAACCGGACGATTTAGAATCGAACGGCGACAAATGGGTTCGGCTTCCCGACACGAAACTTCGGGAGGGATTCGAGACGCGAACAGATGAGATTCACAGTTCGCTCGACCGGCTCGCGGCCCGTTGCCGAAACCTCGGGATGCAGTACGCCGCGCGTCCTAAGGTCGGCGGGTAGGGTACGAACCCGCCAATGGAGAAGCGGCGCATAGGTGGAGGTGATTGACGAATGAACACATTCATGCGGCCCGATGTTCTTGCGGTCATCATGATTTTTGGAATCCCCGTGATCGCGATAATCGGCGGGATCTTTCTCTCGGCCCTCAAGATTCTCAAGGGGAGCCCGGGCAAACAGCGGAACGGCACGGATGCTAGCGAAACGAAGATGATACAAGAGATCCATCTCGGACTTACACGGATGGAGAAGCGGGTGGAAACCCTCGAAACGATCTTATTGGATCGAGCGAGAAAGGAAGGCGACAGATGAATCGGCACGAAGGGAAACGTTTTGGTTGTCTCTACCGCTCACGGAGCGGCATATTCCTCGGAGTCATTAAAGGTGTTGCGAACTACTTTGACTTTTCCGTTTTTTGGGCGCGGGTTCTTACCATAGTCGCCATACTCTTCTTTCTCGGATTTTGGTTCCCGTTTCTCTACATCGGCGCGGCCTTCCTGATGAAACCCGAACCGGTCATTCCGCTTGAGACCGAAGACGACCGCGAGTTCTACAGCTCGTTCACATCCGAGCGCCGTTTGGCCCTCAGCCGTTTGAAACGAACCTTTGAGAGTATCGACCGTCGTATCCGGCGCATGGAGACCATCGTCACCGACCGCGAATACGATTGGGATCGCCGTCTCAACGAAGACCGGCCGTAAGCCGTCGACACATTGACTCTCTTTCGACTTCTCTACATCGGGGCGCTGTCTCTTCAGGCGGCGCTTCTTCATTTGTGCGCAATCGCTTACGGCAGGGCTGAAGACTTCACTGGGCCGAATCGGGAAACCGGCTATGCTCTCGTCTTGAGGTGACCATGCTCGAATTTATTCCTCTCTCTTTCGGTTTAGAATCGCTCCATCCTCCGATGGAGTTGCCCGACGCCAAGGTCCGTGAGCTCTATGTGGGCTTGGCCGACCGGCTTCGGTTCACCGAGTTCAAGCTTCTCGGCCCGCAATCCGGAGCCCGAATGGCGGAAAGTAAGAACCGTTTTCTAACGGTCGGCAAAGACCGCGTGGTCTTCCGCGACGAGTTCACCTCCCAAACTTTCCCGACATTTAGCGAGGATGTGGAGACCGTCTTCCACGCTGTACGCACCACGTTTCACCTTCCCGTGCTGCTGCATGTGAAGGTTCTGGTACGTTTGCTTCTGCCGTACGTGGGCGAAGCGACCGCGGTCGAGTCGCTCCACCGAGGGGCTTTTTCCGGTTTGGGCAGCGCTCTTTCCAACTTCTCTAGACCCTTCTCGGGCATGGGCATGAGACTGGTGTTTCCACCGACGCAGGAAAAGCACTCCACCTTTCATCTCCGCATCGAACCCTACTTCCGGGATCGAAAGATGTTCTTCCTGGAGAACGACGCGCAGTTCTTCGATCCGCTGACCGAGATCAACCAGCTCTTGCCCCGCTTGCAGGAAGCCTACGATTTCCTCAAGCAGCAGGCGGGACCTTTCCTCAACGCCACGCTGACCCAAGACGGCCCCAGCGGCCCGTCGGAATAAGCGATTCTAGAGAGTTTCTTCCGCAGGGAGCTACATTAAAACCAGCCGCGCAAAAACGATTCGACCGTGCCTTCGTAATACGCCTCGGCCAGAAACTCAGCGCCCTGTTGGTCGCCCCATGAGTAGTTGATGATCGTGCGGCCTTTGTATTCGCAGAAGTCGATATCGGAGTTGTTGATGTTCTTGGCCTTCTTGACAGTCTCTCGCTCTTCCGCGGTCAGTCTTGAGTTGGCGATCTTCTTGTCGTCCGGCGACGCCTTTAGGACCGGATTCTTGGGGCTCGATTCCCACTGCCTCAGGTTTTTGGATCGCACCACGCGCATTTCGTAGCCCTCGTGCGCCTCCAGATAAAAGTCATAGAAATAGCCATCCAAGTACCGTAGACAATGTGGCGCGGTATAGCGGTCTTTGGCGTAGACGCACTCCGGCGGGGTTAGGGTCCAATCCTTCAGGTCTTTCGACTTTGCAAACCGGGCGGTGAATCTCTCGCCCGCCTCTTCTTTCGGCGAACCGATTTCGAACATCAAGACATACCGATCGTTCGCTTTACAGATCGACGTGTTGTAGATCTTGTACCTTGGCTCGTCTAGCGCGTTCGTCTTTTGCCAGCTCACGAGATCGGTCGACTGGAACATGTCGATCTTCGAGCCGCCCCATTCGTTGGTCCCGGTTACATAGGCGGTATCGCCATCCACGAACGCACTCCCGAGATGGTAACCCGCCGCGAACGCCGGTGTGGGTTTACCGCTCTCCACGTCGATGAAGCGGAAATACGAATCGCCGGTCTTGTTCGGTTTGTACCGCTCTCGGACGTATTCGAAACGATACAACTTTCCTTTGAAGACTACGGGCGTGATCTCGACCAGGTCCAAGTCGATTGTCCCGCGTTTGACGATGAGTGGTTTGCCGGTTTCCTGCTGAGCCATCGCACCCATCCCGATCAAAGTCATCATTACGATGCACGTTTGTTTCCAGACCATGATTGGATTCCTTGTGTTCGCACCTTCGGTGGACGGCGCACTTGCTAGACGCTCAAGCCGGGCGTTTCCTGGAGGCCACCGCACTCAGGGAAAGGATGATCCTTTCGCTTGTTCTGACAATGGCGTCGCGCAGCTTCTTGCCCTTCTCTTGCAGAAGAAATAGCCGTTGAACGGTTTGAGGTGTCTGTTCTTCCAACCGGTTGGCCTCGATGGCCGATTCGATACCGGTCAACGTCTGGAGCATTCGGTCCAGGTGCCGAGTCGTGTCTACGTACGGCTTTGCCTTCTCCACGCCGCAACCGGGATTCCCTACGGTGACACGTGCCAAGAGCTCACCGATAATCTTTCGATAGTTCTCGGCGAGACCCTCGCGGATCATTCGGGCCTGTCGATCGCGCATACACTTCTCCCCGCGACGGTCCCAGCGGTGTAGCGCTGATGACGGCCGGATTGACTGCGGACCCATTGCGAAAGAGATCGCTTAGGCGCACCCCCCACTCTTAGAGCGCTTCTCGAAAGTTCCTTCCGGTAGCGTGCACGGAAGTGCCCGCGAAAGTCGAGCGTCTAGCGTCCTTCAATTGGAAAGAACTTTCGGAAGACACAATAATTCTACGACGGTGGTTCGCGCGAGGTTCCATCGGAATCGACGGTGTCGGCTATTTTTTCTGAGAGATGGCTTGGATGTGTTCGGCGACAACTTCCCTAGGGCAGGTTTGAATAAACCATTTTAGGGAAAAGACAAACACGATAGCGTCATCCACAAAACCCAAAGGGGGGAGAATTGTATCCTGCAAAAAATCGAT
>CAYTDF010000640.1:0-3555 GCA_964436365.1 uncultured bacterium
TCGGATCGCACTTTCTGGAGGAGAATCGAAAGCCCAAATGGGAAATCCAGGTTAATCGGGAAGTTCACAGGATGGGATCAATGACGAACTACGTGACCAACGATTCAGACAGCGACGTCGGCTGGTGGCAACCGGTCGTGTTTGCCGCCATGGCCGGCGGTATGGGCTGGGGAATTCGTGGACAATACGGGCACGAGACCGGGGCGATGATCGCCGGCCTTTTGGTTAGTCTGGTGTTGGTATGCCTGTTCTGCCGAAACGCCCCTTCGCTTTGGATCGCCCGGGCCGTGGCCTTGGGCACTGTGGCCATCGGCTTCGGCGGCACGATGACCTATGGCCAGACCGTGGGACTGACGCACGACGGGCCGCTGGTTGGCAACTGGGAGGCGCTCCGCTGGGGCATGTTTGGCCTCTCAATCAAAGGAGCCATCTGGATCGGTTTCGCCGGCGCTTTTCTGGGCATGGGGCTGGGGGGAATTCGCTATCGAAGCCTTGAACTGCTGCTGCTCATGTTAGGTTTGCTCATCGCCTTCTATCTCGGGACCTCTTTGTTGAACGCTCCCTTCGACCCAGCCAACAAACTGCTTCCCGCGATCTACTTCTCCGACCACTGGTATTGGGAACCGGAAATCAATGTGAAACCGCGTCTTGAGAGCTGGGGAGGGCTGCTACTTGCGCTTGCGGTTACGATCGCGTACGCCGGTTGGCGGCGCAAAGACGGTCTCGCCTGGCGACTCGGGCTGTGGGGCATCCTGGGTGGAGGGATCGGTTTCCCCGCCGGGCAAAGCTTGCAGGCCTTCTTTATCTGGAGTCGGGAATCTTTCGAAGAGTGGCCGATGAAGTTCTTCAGCTCCCATATGACGTATAACACTTGGAACATGATGGAGTGCACCTACGGCCTGGTGATGGGCGGGATCCTGGGTTTGGGGCTCTGGCTCCACCGAAAGCGTATTCAGCCGTATGCCGACCCAGACAAGGAACTCATCCCGTCTGTGGTTGAATGGATCTTACTTGCCGTTCACGCAGCCTTGCTCATCACCGTTGAATTCGGAAAAGTCGAGGCCGTCGATGCGATTTACGATCTCGGCCTCATGATGGGGATAATTCCGATCGTGGCCATCGGCGGCGGACGATGGTGGCCCTACCTCATGATCTTCCCGGTCACACTGCTGCCTATTGTCGGAAAGACCGTTCGCCATCTTGTTTACAATGCAAAGATGATCGAGCCGACGCTAGGTTGGATCGTTTACCTCGTCGTGCCGCTGCTTCTCTCCCTGGCAGCCTCCATCTGGTTCTCGCGTTCCGGCAAGGCGCTCCAGCCCGGGCGTGAGCTTATACGATGTGCCCTGTTGCTGAATGCATGGATCTTCTTCTTCCTCCATTTTGCCTTCTACAATTTCCCCTGGCCTTGGCCTGATGAGAACGGCCACGGACCCACTGGACTTATCTACCCGGTCTCCGGTGTGGGGCTTACGGTGTTGGCCGTAATGATGGGGAATCGAAACGACCTCCTCCAATCTCCGGCGGGCGACGATACATAGAGCGGCCCCATTTGCGCTTGACAGGCACAGAGGCTCTCGATCCTCCTCCAGAAGGGGCCATGTGAGGTTCCCCCCGTTTTGGGCACGACCCACACTAGCCCCAGGTTGGCCTCTTTAGGCAAAGCACTTGCACCGGCTCGCCGATTTCCGCCGTTATGACAGCATCAATATATGCTGCCATGAAATATTGTGACTCTGACCCTTCCCCGACGGGTAGTCGACTCTGTGGGTGTTAAGCGTGACTGAGAGCGTCGTTTTCTTCACTCTTCGAGCAGTTGTGGATCGACAAATATGATTTCAGTTCCGTTTGAAGAGCAGCCCGATTGAGTTAGGTAACTACCACCGCGAGGCTGCGTTGTCAGTGACATTCTGAATTCTCGACAGTCTCTGATTGGAAGAGTTTTTTGCGATTCCATGTCGTCAAAGCCATCACGGTAAGACCCACGGCACAGACCGGGTAAATGATCCCGGTGGGCCCGCGGCCGGTTTCGTCAGGCCAAGGCCAGGGGAAATTGTAGAAAGCGAAATTCAAAAAGAAATAAGCCCATGTGTTCAGAAGCAGTGCATAACGTGTAAAATCATGTCCGAGCTGACGTGATTTCGTTTGACGTCCCAAACAGACAAACGCCGCGGTGATAAGAGTCAGCGGCACGATTAGGTAGACAATCCACCCGAGCATCGGTTCGATCATCTTCGCATTGTAAACGAGGTGGCGAACCGTTTTACCGACGATGGGCAAGAGGGTGACCGGGAAGACCATAAGGTAAGGCCACCACCGTCCACCGACGACGGCTACGATGGGGATAATCCCCATGACGAGTCCGAGATCGTAGAATGCATCGACCATCGGGACGTTCCCGAATTCGACGGTGACGAGCAGCGTCGCGTGAATGACGAGTAGTGTCCATTCGACCACAGACGGCATAAGTTCCTCGTTTGCGTCGGCGTATGGCTGGATTCGCTTCCGGTTGAACCAGAGCCCCAGTCCGAGAATCCCGCCCATCACCGTGCCATAAGTGGTTTCCATCATGTTCCACGTGTTGTACGCCATGTGAGAACTGAGAAACTTCAATGGCCACTCCTGGAAGGCTCCCGGACTCCAGATAAACAAGGCCTGCAAGCTCTGCCCTAGCGGAAATCCTATTGCGCCGCCCAGAACGCCCCACAAAGCAATCCGCCACGCCAGACCATCCTTGCGCCGCCAGCCGACGTAAGCGACCGTAACCGTAAGTGCAAACAGCAATCCCCCCCAGCATTCGCGACGCGGTATCAGATCGGTGTCCGGTTCCCAATGCCAGTGGTCGGAGAAGTAAACTGTAGGAAGAAGTCTGTTTGCAGGGGCAAATGGAGCGTTGAGCAGATACACACCGAGGTGATAGGCTATGAGCACACCGAACATGAGTAGCAGCAGTTCACGGCTGCGATAGCGAATCCCTCCCATCCCCATGCCTAGAAAGACACCGAAAAAACCGATCCAAACGGCTCCTTTGATCGCGAGGCCGAGCATGCCCCAGCGGAGCGCCTCCCAGTTGCCAACCAACGGTCCGTCGTGCGTCAGCCCGACCGTCTGACCATAGGTCATCGTTCCACCGAAGCCGATCGCCACGGTTCCCAACGCAACGGCTCGTGCGACCCAAAGTGAAGGCGCGTTTCTGCAGAGCAGACACACAAGCACGAGGCTGACCAAGAGGCCGGCGATCATCGCCCCTGTCTCGTGCCCGTATTGCCCGCGAATTCCCCAGCCCATACCACCTGCCATGGCGGCAAACAAAACCGGTTGCCACCAGCCGACGTCCCATCCTGTATCGTTCTTCGAGTTGTTCGTCATTGATCCCATGCTGTACTCTTCGTTAGTTAGGAATGGTTGTTGAGGTGGACGCACTAGCTCAGACACTATCAGAAATAGAACGTAAGGTCGAATGGAACAGAGAAACAATGGAACAGAGAAACACATTACGATGGGGAGTATGTGCCATAGTTAGTTGAATTTGAAGCGGCTCCCAACCTCTGGTTG
>CAYTDF010000641.1:0-3554 GCA_964436365.1 uncultured bacterium
GCGAGTTCTCTTAAGTGTTCGACGATCCGGTCTGAGGTTTTCCCGTCCCAAAGCCGCGGTCTGACAGCTTCCTTCCAGTCGCCGTCCAACACCCGATTCAGTCCTTCTTGAAGTCCCGAAACGCCGATGAGCTCGTTTGTCCCTTCGGTGACTGTGATGGGACGTTCGGTATTCTCGCGCAAGGTTAAACAGGGAATGTTCAGGTACGTCGTCTCTTCTTGAAGGCCGCCTGAGTCTGTAATCGCGAACCGAGCCGAGCCGAGTAGGCTCATGAAATCGATATACCCCTGGGGCTCGGAAAGTTTGAACCGGTCGTGGTTCTCGATTTCCCGAAACAGCGTCGTGTTCTCCAGACGCGCTTTCGTTCGGGGATGGAGCAGGAAGAGAATGGGGAGCCGTTCGGAGGATTGCATAATCGTACGCAGAATGGACTCTAGGCGTTCCGGTGTGTCGACATTCGATGGCCGATGCAGTGTGAGCAGCCCGTATTCCTTTTCCTTCAGCCCAAAATCGAGGTACTTCTTTCGACTGGAGATTCGATCCCAACAGAGCACGAGAGCGTCAATCATGACGTTGCCGACAAAACGGATTCTCTCTTTAGGTATCCCTTCGTGCAAGAGGTTCTCGTCGGCATCCGGCGACGGTGTCCAGAGAATATCGGCGATGGCATCCGTCACCAGGCGATTGATCTCCTCGGGCATGGTTCGGTCGTTGCTACGCAATCCGGCTTCCAGATGCGCGACGGATGTCTGCATCTTCTTCGCAACCAACGCGCAAGCCACGGTTGAGTTGACATCCCCCACGACGACAACCAACCGGGGGGGCTCTTCGAGGCAGACACGTTCGTACTCGGTCATAATCTTCGCGGTCTGCTGGGCGTGGCTTCCCGATCCGACCCCGAGATTTACATCCGGTTCGGGCAAGCCGAAATCGCGAAAGAACATCTCCGACATGTTTGCGTCATAGTGTTGCCCGGTGTGAATAATTCGCGGCTGAAAGAATTCAGGTTTCTCCCGCAACGCCTTGTACAACGATGCAATCTTCACAAAGTTGGGGCGTGCCCCAACGACGAGATGCACGGAAATGGGGAATCGTAGGTTCATGATCCCAGCATCAGGCTCCTGTAGATATCGACGACCACCGCTTCCATCTTCTCGGGCGACCAGTGCTCCCGCGCGTGGGCATAGGTCTGGCGCCCCAAGGTCTCCCGATGGTCGTCATCCTCGATCATTCTCTTGATGGCAGCGTAGTAGGATTCTTCCGTGTTCTCCACACGAGTGATGAAATCTTCCTGCAGTTCGGGGACAGGCTGACCGAGCCGTTGGTTGATAATCACGGGGAGCCCGGTCAACACACTTTCGAGCACCGCTTTGCTGATCTCCCAATACTCCGAGTGAATGACGCTGAAGTCAAAGTCCGGGAGTTGCGCGCACAGTTCGCTGTTCGGTATCGACTTGTGAAACGCGACACGGTCGGCGATACCCAGATCTTTCGCGAGTGACTTCAGGCGCTCGTGGTAAGGACCGTCTCCGACGAGGGTCAAGTGTGTTTCGGGGATCCGCGCCAGCGCGCGCAATACGTTATCCGGGTTCTTCTCTGCGATCTGGCGTCCCACACTGACCATCCGCACGGGCGAACGCAGCCGATAATCGTCCTTCTTGACGAGGTTGTTGGCGTCCAGGGCATTGTAGACAACCTTGTATCTCTCCACGCCCCGGCGGGTGAGATACGGAATGATCGGTTCATAGACGGGCATCACGAGGTCCGCGCATCGTAGCGCATAGCGTTGCATCCGCTTGATCAGCCTGAAGTGTAACCAGTCCTGAAAGGTCTTGACCCGTCGGCGTATATCTTCGTCTTGATTGATGTGCAGTGAAATCACATAGGGGATGCCGAGTTCTTCTTTGATGCAGGCCGCGGCGTAGGCGTTGAAGTAGTCTCCGTGACAGCGTATCAGCGCCGGTTGGATTTTTCTGGCGAGTTCCACGGCGGGTTTCGCCCAGAACTTGAAGAGGGAGGGTCGGAATCCGAGCGAGCGGCGGATCGCACCGGTCCCTACCGGCAAATTATGCAGAAAGAGACGCGCGTCCCCCACGGTGAACTGTAGGGCGGAGGGATCGACTTGGCCGTCATTGCTCATCAAGATATGGACTTCATCGAAAAGCCCGCCCGGGTTGTAGTAGCGTGGCGTGTATTCATTCTTTGCCAGAACCGCATTGACATAATCCGGGATGAGAACCAGGAGCGTCTGTTTGGTCATTGCGTTTACACTCCCTTTCTCGCGGTAATCGCGATTGTGGATCGGAGTGGGTTTTCATAGATCGCACGGTTGACGAGCAGAGCGAGGGTTTGCAGAGAAAGGCGTTTCGCCCACGTGGCGACGAATTTCGTCTTTGGCGACTGGCACGCTTCAGGATTGGCGAGCTTATCCGCCCCGGGCGTCACTAAAGTGTATCCTGTGCGGCGGCACGCCGATAGAACGCCAGAATGAGTACAGTAATGAATCGACGTATCTAAAAAGATCGGGTCGCGTCCCAAGAGCCGAAGGTATCGGCGTGCAAGAGGTTTTGGGAACAGCGGCAACCAGGGAACGTGGTAGTGTGCTTCACGGCGGAAGGCGGCATAGTTCGGTGCAAGGATGAGCAGGGTTCCCCCGGGCTTCAGGACCCGATGGGTCTCCCGTAAAGCCAAGCGATACTGTGGGATATGCTCCAACACGTTCCACAACGTGACGACGTCGAAAGAGTGCTCACGAAACGGGAGGAGCTGGCCGTCACCTCTCAAGTACGCGTGACCCTCGTTGTCCGCACTCCGCTCGATCTGATGCCTCTGCATCGCGAATTCAGAGTCGTAACGTGCTAACTCCAAACCGATGGCGGAGACGCCTTCACGCCGACAAACATGCACGAAGGAGCCGAATCCCGACCCCAGGTCAAGAAGTGTTTTCGGGCGCTCTCCATCGAGGGCGGCGAGCATCGAAGCGAAGGTCTGCTCCGCCTGAGTGAGTTCCGCGTATTCTTCGTAATGAGCGAGTATCTGGTCTTCTGTGAAGATCCCGGCGTACTGTTCTCGCAAGTGGCGGTGTGCGTCTTTTTTGAGTTGATCTATGGATGTTTCAACCATTGGTGCACATCGACGTCAAGTTATCTAATGGAAACAGCCCAAGGCTTTCACGGCAAGAGCGCTGTCACACTACGACTCGCCAACATGCCACGCAAACCGTGTCGGATACTGAGAGGTCTTTCAACATTCTCTGCACCGATCCGGTATACGTCTTGGGGTGACTTTGCGTGCGCTGTTCTTTGGGCATGCTTCGCCCTGTCAGCGGTACTTTCTGGACCGTGACCTGTGGCAAAATCGGAGACCGGGCTACCTCGTCGGGTGTCATAACGGCCGACCCCCTCTGAAGATAACGAAGGGTATTCATCTACCCTCCTGGCGTCAACTGTGCTGTATGCCGGTCTGAGCGAGTCGACCTTGCCGGAAAGTGCTTGTTCGCCCTAAGTAAAGACGCTAATCTGAAGTCGTGGGTCAATCTATGTGCGGCGCCTATG
>CAYTDF010000642.1:0-3011 GCA_964436365.1 uncultured bacterium
TCGTGTCGAGCGCATCTCTTTGTAGAATCGCTCGGCCCGCTCCACTCTCTTTAAGAATAAGGGTTGCAACCGAGTCCACATGAAATCGCCCTTTTCGATACTCCGCTCTACCAGTTCGCGAGTCTTCGCCAGCCGCCGTAACCGGGCCGCAACGAGATCGTCAACCTTGGTTCGGGCCACGGTCGGCTCGTCGTCGACAATCACATAGATCGGCGAAGTCTGTCCCTTCGCACTGTTGTGGGCTGTGACGCGAGCGGCAATCCATTGACTGTGTTCGACTCGGAGTTCGTAGCGCAAAGAAAGCTCTCCCGCAGTCTCGTCCTTCGAATCTGCCGTCTTCACATCGTCTCCCATCACCACCAGAGCCAGTTCCTTGGGCGAGCCAACAGCAGGATGCCCCCAGGCATCGGCGTCGATTCGAACTACATCATTCTTACGTATATGAAGTTCAGACCCAATCCCCTGCCCGTTCACCTTCAGGTCGAGGAGCGGTCCCTGGGTGATGAACGTACGCCCCGCCCGGATGCCGTCATACCAGGCGTCGGGCGTCAACGGACGATTCTCGCCCAAGAACACATAGACACGTTGATCGCCGATATGCGCACCCCAGGGAAAATCGGAACCCGCACTAAGAGGCACGCGAAATCCCAGGTTGAGAGCGTCGTAATACGGTTCGGGCCTCAAGACGTTGTTATCGTCCAGTCCTTCCAGGAAATCCACGAGCCCATCGACCATATCCAACGAGGCGCCGTTGTCGCCATTGAACTTGGTGGAGACTCTCCAGTTGCCATCCCATGTTTTGAAATCCAGAGGTTTCCCCAAGAAATCGTACACTTGCCCGCTCGATGGAAAGTGCGATCCAAAATAGTGTGCGTATCCGACCAGACCGCCGCTTTCACGGACGCGTTTGAAAACGCGATCGTAAAGGTAATAGTGTTCCCGGTCGCGGACGAGCTCGGGGATATTGAGCATGATGGTGTGCCCAAGCAAAGAGGTGCGCGGCTCTTCCTGTCCAGAGATCAGCCAGAAGTCACCGTCACGGGCGGTCCCAGCGCGGCTAAATGCGTATTGCGGGGCGTACATGGCCTCCACGTCTCCCCAAGACAAGGTGTTGGTCACGTGAATGTCTTCGGCCTGTGCAGCCATCAGGATATGAGAGTCGATCGAGGGATCGGGGCGTTCGATATGCACGTGACAATCCCCCGACCACCAGCCCCGCCTCGGCATATCGATGTATCGCTCCAGCGTTACCGACAACTTTGTCTCTTTCTCACGGGCGACGTTCACTTCCAGCACAGCGGGAGTGTACTCGATTCCCTTCCCCACACGCACCCGCCAGACGCCCTCAGGTAACAGCGCCGTGATTTGCCCGCCACAGTGAACGGGATGCTGTCCACCCCACTGAAAGCGCGCCGATGTCTTGCCGCTCAACGCCTGAAAATGTGTTGGGGGAGAGGATACGCTTGCCCCGCTGCCATTTCTTCCAAAGCGATAAAACACGGCGTCATACGGCCCTCATTATCGGTGACGCTCACCGATAACCGTCCCGTTTCGGCGTTCGAGGGTAATCCCCAAATCAGTAGTGGGAGAATTGTACCGGCGAAGAGAATGTGAGTTCTGCGGCCCATGACGCGAAACCTCCCGCGAGTTAACACTTCCTATTATGCACTCATTTGGATTGCAAACTAGCGGCAAGAGTCTTCATCTGGGCAGAATTTCGAATGGAATCGCGGGCAATACACCGAGCGAAACGCGTCTCTTCCGCTTCGGGCCCTCTTTACCCTTTCGTCGAACGACCCTTTCAGTGAACGCCTCGACGATCAGGTTGTCCGCGAAACCGGCCTTCACCGCCTCGCCGTCGACGACCAGTGCAAAAGCCAAGCCAATGGGGACTACGGTTACGTCTTGCAGCGTGATCCCGTTTGGCGGTTCATTGAGGTTCAGCTCGACCCCCTGCGTCTTCATGAATCTCGGAACTTTGACTCGCACCTGTACCGTGCCGCCCTCGCGTACCCGCACGACGCCACGGTTGGCCAGTTCGATGGGGCGTGCGTTACGTTTGCGCCCCGTGACCGCGACCATAAGAGTCTGGGCCGGAACCAGATGTCGGTAGAGGAAAGCCTGCATCCTGTCGTCAGCGGGAACGACGGGGTGGCTGACTCTCTGCCCGCCAATCGATGCGCTACCGGAGAGTTTCAAGTGAGTCGGCCCATCAAGGGGCTTCCCGGGGACAGTCAGTGTAATGCGGATTCGGTCGCGCCCCGCAGGAATCCGCCCTCCGTGAATCAGAAATCCTTTGGGCGCATCTTGAAGACTCAGCTGGATATCGCTCTGGAAACCGTCTTTGCGCAAAGCATGTACCCAAAACGGAACGGCGCTCCCGGCGCGCACATTGAGACTCGAGGGCGTCATCCGAAGTGCAAAATCAGGTCGTGGGTGTGAGAGACGCAGACGATACGCGTGTGCGTCGCTTCCCTGATTCTGCGCATCGCTCAGATGGATACGGTACTCTCCGTTCTCAGGTAATCGGGCGCGCAGATACGAATCGGCGTGGTGAGTGTTCAGTCCCGACTCTTTGTCTTCCCAATCGTCGTTCCACGCCAAGACCCGTCCCGAAGCATCCGTCAGACGCAGCAGTGAATCCAACGGAGAATGCAATCTTCGGCCCTGTACCTCGGCTACCAGTTCCTCACCGGTAGAGCCCGCAAATTCAAATACATCCGTATCTCCAGGCTGGGCAATGCGCCCGTTGATCACACACGAAAGTTCGATTTCTTGCGCATCGCTGGCCGTGTTGTTGGGTTCGGTTTCGTTCCCTTCGGGCAGCGTACCGACAGCGTACTTCACGGGATTTGAAAAGGTATCGCTCTTTTGTAACAGCGTCTCCCGGATACGGATCGCACCGGGTTCAGTGCTCAATCTCAGTTGATTTCCAGGCAGGTTCCAACCGCCGATCGAGGCGATCGTCTTCTCCCCCACCCGCCCTCCCAATGGGAAGATCTGCGTGACGA
>CAYTDF010000642.1:3021-3548 GCA_964436365.1 uncultured bacterium
CACGATAGACGAAATCCTCACGTCCACGATAGATGGAATCGCGTATTTCGAGTTCGTAGACACCGTCTTTTCGTATCTCCCAAAACAGGACTGGATCGGGGTCGAAACGGTAGTCATCCGTGAAGGCGACTTCGTCTCCCTTCGGATCGTGGAGACTGAGGGTTGCTTGAAACCAGCCGGGCACAGCGTCGGCCAGGAAAGGCATGAGATGCCGGGCTTGGGCGCGTATAACAAGCCGTTGGCCCTGCCGAGCCCGGAAGCGAAACCGGTCGATATCTCCAGGCTTGATCTGCCCATTGAGAAGTATCGGTAGTTCGAGAGTCGGCGCGGGTAGCAGTGTTGTTGTCGGCTTCGGATCGTTGGGCTCCAACTCGCATGTTTCCGGCAACACACCCACCTGAAAGCAGATGGGATTCGTCAGACCGTTGGGAGTTTCGAGTCGCAGTTCTCGATCTCCAGGGACTGCATCGGGGTCGATAGAGACTTCAATCTGCACGCTTTCGGCGATCTGTGCATTGGGCTGCTTC
>CAYTDF010000643.1:0-1344 GCA_964436365.1 uncultured bacterium
AGAACTGATCCGGATTGCCCAGAAGACGCACTGTTGGGGAATGATGCAGTAGACAAGATCATCCTTG
Organism: uncultured bacterium; assembly: GCA_964436365.1. GTDB lineage: Bacteria > Hinthialibacterota > Hinthialibacteria > Hinthialibacterales > CAYTDF01. Next base: position 68 of record CAYTDF010000643.1, read on the forward strand.
CGGCCCAGGTCGAGCATTTAGAAGGGCAGATGAGGTTTGGCAGCCAAGGCAACGGCGGGAAAGCCCCAAGGACTGAGCCGATCCGTGAGAGCGAACCGCTGGATATCTTCTCAGGGTTGGGGTTCCCGACAACTGACAATATCACGGAAATGCTTCCAAAGGTCATCGCAGATTATGCAGTTGACCGGTCAAAAACCGTTGGTGCAAGTGTTCCAATGTTTGCTATCCCATGCCTTGGCGTGGCGGCGGCGGCGTTGCATGACGGCTTCACGATTCGACCACGTGTACATGATCCGACCTGGGCGGAAAGCGCCAGGATATGGGCCGCCGGGATCGATGAATCTGGTGGGAAAAAGAGTCCGGCTCTGAAGTCTGCTGTACAGGTTATACACGATATTGATTTCGACTGGGCGTTAGAAGATGAAAGCATCCTTAAAGAGTATGAGTATCAACGAAGAATCTACGAGAAGAAGGTGGAGGATGCTGCAAAGGCCTCAGCGAAGGGTACCCAAGAGCCTTTACCGAGTGAGCCTGTAAAGCCCGTCGTTCGTCGGCGAGTTGTCAGCGATATAACCATCGAAGCCCTACGGAATGTTCTGGAGAATGTGGATAGTGGAGTCCTGTGTGTGCATGACGAACTGGCCAGTTTTTTTGGCGGCATGGACGCATACAGAGGAAACACAGCTATCCCCAAAGACCGTGGCGACTGGCTGGCAGCGTTCAACGGCGGGAAGCATTCCGTAGACCGCGTCGGGAAAAGGTACTGCATACGAAACTGGTCGGTGGGGATCGTCGGATTTATTCAGCCAGAGCCGATGCGGAAGATTGCAAAGAAGATCACCGATGACGGTCTATTAGTACGGTTCTTGGTGTTCTCTGGGTCCGGTGCAGAAGTCGGAAAAGACGTTCCAATCGATCAAGCGGCGCACAATGCTTACAAGACCGCTATTCGAACTCTGGCAAATATGGTTCCAGAAAGGGATGAGATTCCGTGTGTTCTCTCGCCTGAAGCGATGAGTTGTAAGCGCAAAGTGTGCAGGATGTTCGAGGAACTAAAACTACACCCAGCAGTCTCAGGACCGTTCCGTTCGTGGCTCGCGAAGATCGAATCGAACTTCTGTCGGCTACTTCTGACGTTTCACGCACTCAACTGCGCGGTGGAAACGCCCGGGAAGATGACGAAGATCATCCCTGGGGGAACGGCCCGACAGGTGGCGCGGCTTGTAACTGATTTCCTTCTTCCAAGTGCCTCAAGATTCTATTCCGATCTGATCGGA
>CAYTDF010000643.1:1354-3547 GCA_964436365.1 uncultured bacterium
CATCTTATCCAAAAAGTTGGAACGTATCTCCGTCCGGGACATCGGCCGAGATTATCGAGCCCTCAGAGACAACCGCCCGGGGATCAACGCGACCATGGATCTGCTAGAACTTGCCGGATGGGTTACCGCCGTAGGATCGCGACCAGGCAAAGCGACGATCCATTGGGAAGTGAACTCACGTGTCCATGAGGTCTTTGCCGAACGAGCAGAGGAAGAACGGGAACGCCGAGAGATGGAGAAGAAGAAAATCGCCGAAGTCGTTCGGAAGTTCAGAACGGGGGCGGAACGATGACGAGCGTATTCGATGCTCTCATGAAGAACGTCACCGCAGGCAACGATGATTTGTCGACATTGTCGGCATCCCCTTCAGTAACGTTGGCACAACTGGACGACAACCGTCGCCCCAAGATTCCAGAAAACACAGGGGTTCTCGAATATGCCCCCTACTTTGTCGACATTGTCGCTTGTGTGCGCGAAGAAAAACACTCTAGATATCATCTTAGTATGCTAAAGAGAAGAAATCCTCTGATTCTATGTTCACACGCGCAAGCGACAATGTCGACAACTGCCGGGAAAGCGGGCAGCAGGAACAAGCACCGGCCACATTTGGCTTGAATGCAAAGGTTCGAATCATGAAACAGGTACACGGTTTGAATGGAATCGAGATGGTTCAACTGCTCATGCGGCCGCCGGACGCACAGGAGCGACCCGGGGCGACACGCTTGGAGGCAGCACCGGCTGAACAGGCACCATCCTGCAAGCAAGAACCGGCGTTACCCGGAGGGGATCACGAGGACCTTATGTGAGCGCTGTGAGGCCGCTTTCTGCGCCGTCCCCTACCCAAACATTCCCAGACCGAGAAACGCGCTCATGGGCAGTTCTGGGCGGTGTGCGGCTGCACCACGACGGAATGAGGAACGGACCATGAACACGGTTTATCAGGCTAGGTCAATAAAGCGCAAACGCCGGACGAAACGGGAGATGGACGAACTTCGGCGGGTGATTTACGAAGCGGTTGAAGAGGATTGCCCGATGACGGTCCGGCAAGTGTATTACCGGCTCGTTGTGTTGGGCGTGATCGAGAAAACAGAGAACCAGTATGACGCGGTGGTGGAACAGCTCAAGAAGATGCGGTTGAACGGTGAAATTCCCTTTGATTGGATCGATGACGGCACGCGCAGGATGAGAAAGCCGACCACACACTCGAATCTCCGCCAAGCGTTACACCGGTGGATGGAAACCTACCGGCGATCGCACTGGGATAGCCAAGATGATCACGTGCAAATATGGCTTGAGAAAGATGCGTTGACCGGTGTGCTGTATCAGGTCACGTCTGAATATGATGTCCCGCTCATGGTGACTCGTGGGTATTCAAGCATCTCGTTTCTGCACGACGCGGCTACAGCCATTATCCGCGAAGACAAGCCAACGTACGTCTATCAATTCGGTGATCACGACCCCTCCGGTGTCGATATTTTGCGGGCGCTTTCGGCTGGCTTGGAACGGCATGCTCCTGAAGCCGAGATTCATTATGAACGAGTGGCCGTGACGCCTGACCAGATTGTGGAATGGGATTTACCCACACGGCTCACAAAGAAATCGGATACACGGGCAAAGAACTTCAAGGGCGACAGCGTGGAAGTCGATGCAATCCCCCCGCGTAATCTCCGGGATATGGCGCGGGAATGCATCGCGCATCACCTTGACCACGGTGTGCTAGAGATGTCGATGAGGGCCGAGCAAGCCGAGCGAGACATGCTCCGGGAGGTTGAAGAGCGGCTGGTATCATGAGCACTTACACAGAAGCGGCGTGACCCACTTTGAGGAATCCTGAACTATGCTCACGGAAAAGACAGAAAAACGTACCGTCACAGAGACACCGAAGCCGAAACAGAGGCGACCGTTTGGAACGTCTGTACCTGCGCTGTGCGTGGAACTATCGCGGCAAGTGCTCGCCGTGTGTGGCGATGATGCAAACACGGGGCTCGCTATCGCGGCGATGGTCCGTGGCATTGATGCCCGGAACGAGTTGGAAGGGCTTCTGTTGACCCAGATGATTACCTCTCACTCGCTGTCGATGAAGATGGCGGCCAAGGCGGTTGAAGCGATGAATCCGAAACACGCTGGCGGCGCTCCACGACCCGCAGAGCCAGGGGATATTCAAGCGCTGAACTCATACACCCGCCAGGCCGA
>CAYTDF010000644.1:0-3540 GCA_964436365.1 uncultured bacterium
GGCTCCGGGTTCACCGGGTGGTGGGGTCGGGGTAGGAGACGGGACAGGGGTCGGTGTCGGCAAAGAGACGTCGGCCGTCTCGTCGTAGCTGATCTCATCGATCAACACGGCCATATCCGATATCCGGTAGGTCGGGAAATACGAGGTCTCTACTTTCCCCACGCGCAGTTCGAGTGGAATGAACAGGCCCAGCCCGCCATCGGATTGCCGGATCCCCTGCAACGCTTCTTCAACCGTCTCCGCGAGTGGAATATCCAACCGTACCCAGTCCACAGTGAGTGGTGCGGGCAGGTAAAAGTCCGTAAGCGCCTGGAGTTCGTCCTCATTCCAGATCGTCAACAGGCTATCGTGTGTGTTTTCGGAATCGAGCGTTGTGCCTTTGCGTGGGTCCTCGCTCGCGAGCGGCTCGGGATCGCTGAGCAGGCCGACGAGGTCCAGCATATCCATGAGGATTGGAGCGCCGGTCTTCTTGGACAGACTGAGCGCGTGGCGTCCGGCGAGATCGAACGCGTTCTCAACAGCGCCAGGGGTTGCCACATTCAAACGAACCGTCGAGTCGGTCATACGGTCGTGCACGGTGCTGACGATCGCGTCTCGGTCGAGGTGCAGACGTTCCGGGATCGAGACCATGATCGTGCCTGCCACCAGATCCCCCTGGATCGGCTCGCCGGGCCACACCACGCCGGAGTGGCTCTGCTCGGCAAGCACCAAGAGACTCAGAGTGCTCTTGGCCGTCGGCGACTCTAGATTCCCAGCATGGAGTGTCACCAGTGCGCGAACGAGCTGCGGTATCTCATTCGTTGGCATCGTCTCGACGTCGTTCCGATCTGCCGGAACCGTATTCCAGGGAACCGTGTACGGCGTACGCCACGAATCGTACACCAACACCTCCTCGCCCTCCGGAACCTCCTTCACGAGAGGCTCCTCGAGCCCCGCCAGATCGGGTAGTTCTTGTTGGATGCGCTCTTCGGTCAGCCGGACGCACTCCAAGTTATCCAAGTAAACGACCACCTCTTCGTCACCGGTGTTCACAACCTGTACGGCGATGATCGCCTCGCCCGTCGGTGGCGTGTACTGCAAGTTCATACGCTCCCAGCGGTCGACAAAGGGGTCGCTTTCGCTCGAGGTATAGCTCATGGTCGAAAGCCGCTCGAAATTCAACGCGACCAGGTAGATGGCCGCGCCAGGAGCGCTCGCGCGAACCGAAATGCGCGTCGCCAGACTCTCTTCGCCCAATTCCAGCGTGCGCGTATAGAAGATCAGCCCGCTGTTAGGTTTCGCGGTGATCACGGCGCCACGGCCATCCGTCGCGTCGACGAACCCGTTATCCTCGGGACAATCGCCGAACGAGAGTGTGGCTCGCTCGAAATTCCCGTCAGGCGCGCCTGTGGAGACGATATCCCCACGGGTGAGCGGGTCGCCGCCGAAAGTCAACACCCAGCGATCCAGTTCGAAGGCCATGCAAGGCGAAAGCGGGAGCAACAGACAGAAAACGGCGAGAGTACGCTTCATAGAAAACCTCCAACGAGGGCCGATTCACGCTACAAGAGTACCGCAACCAACTCACAGAAAACAAGTTACAGAGGTTTCCTCAAGAACATCCTCCAGTTCGTCTACACGGGAAGGGGGGCAGTTTTCAAATGCCATCGGACAGTGGTTCTGAGGATATCCATGAATTTCACGCGTGGGCTCTCAGCCACCCCTCCCGGAACGCTTCGATTCGTTTGATGCCTCCGTTACGTAGTTCCTCCAGCGATCGCCGCGCATCGTCAATCGCGGGATCGTCCCGCGCAACGGGGGGCGTGGAGCCGTCGGCCGCATAGAGCAGTTGGTGAGGTTCATCGCCATTCCCGGCCCAGACCGTAGCGACACTGCGCTCGTAGCCACGGGTTGCGAAGCGAACCCGCAGATAGACGTGGACCTGCACGGAATGGAAGAGGTCTGGCGGCACGCCGTTCTCGTCGCACAGTTGCGCGCGGCATTGCTCGTAGGTGTCGGCGTGCAGGTTTGTGGCAATTTGGTGCCCCGCTCGCGGAAGGCCAAAGAAGGATCGGGTTCCGCTCCCCCAGAGGTAGGCATAGTAGGGTCCCTCACCGATCTCGTGGCAGACATAGCAGTCCGGGGCGCTTGGGGTACAAGAAGGCGGTGACGATAGCGCACGCGGGTCGTCGGTCGGAATCAGACGGCAGCCTCGCGGCGCGCAAGCCAGCAGAGCCCCCATGACCGCAGTCTTCCCCGCCCCACCGGGGAGAGCGCCCACCAGGAAAGACGTCCCGGAGTACACCTGAGCCGACAAATACGCGGCCAGGTCGAGAGGCAGCGACCCCGCCTCGACGAGATCCACCACCGAGAGCATTCGCCCGCCGCGTTGATTGCAGCGGTTGATTTCGCCAACGACGTTATCGCTTCTCTCGTGGTGCGGACCTGAATCGCTCATGCGCTCGCATCCCGAAGAAACGCGCTCGGCATCGCCCCGCCATCAGACGGGCCACATCTCACGCGGCGGCCCAACTCTCACGCACGAACCGGAGTCCGTCGCGCGCCAGCTGTTCTTCGCTCTCGAACATACTCCTCCAGATGCAGGTCGCCGCGGCCACCTCCGGCATCGCCCGCCCGAAGGCTTCAAGCGTCAGCCAGCGGTCGTAGCCGATCTCTTTCAGGCCCTGGAATGTCTCTTGCCAGCGAACCTGACCCGCTCCGGGGGTACTGCGGTCGTTCTCGGAGATATGGACGTGGTGAATTCGCTTCCCAGCCTCACGGATCGTACCCAGAACGTCTTTCTGCTCGATATGGGCGTGGAATGTATCGTAGTGAAGCCCAAAGTTAGGCATCCCCACGGCGTCCACCAGTTTGAGGCCATCCTGTTGACTGTTGAAAAGATAGGTCTCGAACCGATTCAGGGGTTCGTGGCTAAACCCGATACCGGCCGTCGCCGCGTATTCGGAAGCCTTGCGCATCACACCCACGCAGCGTTTGAACTCCTCCTCCGTCCGGCCGCGCCCCACCAGCGTACCCACCGGTCCATAGAGCGGTCCGGCGATGGTCTTCGCGCCGACTTCCACTGTACGGTCCACGCACAGTTTCAGATGTTCGACAGCGGCCTGTCGGACCTTCGGATCCGGGCTAACGGGGTTGGCCGCTTCCGAGACAATCGTCTGCGACGTTCGATCCAGGCCCAGTTCGTCGCAGTGTTTCCCCAGTTTGGCCCAATCGCCGACGGTAGGATCGAACATAGGAAATTCCGCGCCGTCGTAGCCCCATTTCTTCAGATCGTCCAGCAGACTGAAGTGTTCGACAGTCGGTGTTGCCGTCCAGAGCAGCAAGTTGATCCCCACTTTGACATTGGAACTCCCGGAACCTGTCGTGGACGATCCAGACTGAGCCATGGCGCTCTTGCCGAGTGAAAGTCCGGCGGCCAGCAGCGATCCTCGCTCGAGAAAGGTCCGTCGTGGTAATCTTGCTTCTGACATAATTCCTACTCCTTGAGTCTGTGGATTCAACCTCTGGCTGATCGATGCCGCACCGGATCGCCCGACTGCT
>CAYTDF010000645.1:0-3540 GCA_964436365.1 uncultured bacterium
TGAATGAAGGCGTACCATTATCCTTCTCCAGCTTGTATGCTTCGAGACGTGAGTTGAACATCCTCCGCAAAGGTGATTGTGATTTGATGACCGGACCCTTTTTTGCCATTGTTACGCCCTTTCAAGAGAGCGGTGAAGTCGATTTTTCTGCGCTTATCGAGTATATCGAGTTTCTTGGAGACTGTGGTGTGAAGAACATCGTCGTGAATGGAACCACGGCCGAGTTTGCCTCCTTAACGCTGGAGGAGCGAATGAAACTCTTGGAGCGCTGCCGTGACCGGTTCCCGGGGACGATCGTCAACCATGTCGGTACCTGTTGCCTGCAAGACTCGCTTCGATTGTTGGAGCACTCCAAGGAGTACGCCGACGCGGCGCTGGCATTACCTCCATTCTACTATGCCCATCCTTGCGATGAGGGCTTGTGCGCCTTCTGGGAAGTGCTGCTGCGGCGAAGCGAAATACCCGTTTTCCTCTATAACTTCCCCCTGCATACGCAGGCGCGCATCGAACCGGCCGTGTTGTCTGAGTTGGCGCGGCGTCACGAGAACCTTGTCGGCATCAAGGACTCCGGCGGTGAGCTGGATGTCGCGCTTGCTTACAAAGAGCGCGCTCCAAGGCTGCGTGTCCTGGTGGGTAAGGACGAGTGGGGGTTTGAGGTGTTGAACAAGGGGCTCGACGGTTCCGTCAGCGGTGCAGGGAATCCCATCCCGGAATTTCTCGTGAATGTGGACAGAGCGTTCCGAGATGACGACAAGGGTGGGTCACAGGCATGGCAAGAGCGGCTCGATCTGTGGTGTTCGTTTCGGGCGCGAACCGACGTACTCGAGATTCCCGTGGTTAAGGCGGGTATCCGGGCGCGCCTGACATCGTTCCCGCTCCATGTTCGTCCGCCGTTCGTTGAATGTCCGAGCGGGACGGCGACTTCCGTCACGCAGTTCATGACCGAGACACTCCTGCCCCGGCTCGCACCGCTCTAAGGTCCGCCCGGCATCGGCCTTTCTCCATTGCGGGCGTAACCTGGTCGACTTGACTCCCGTTAAGACACCCGATACCGTGAGATATTCACAGTACAAGGAAAGTTGTGTCGAGATGGTGTGGACACGCCTCATAGGGCTTCTTTGCATTGGATCCATTCTAGGAGTAGGTCCCGCTACTCTTTCGGGTGTAGTGCTTTGTCTTAGCCGCGACTGTCATTCTGTCCTTGAACTGGAGCACGACGACGGGGAACACCCGAATACCTCCACTCCCGGCGAGCTATCGTTGACACAAGAAGGAGACTCAAGCGCGTCCCCACCCCGCTGTGTCCATGTCTCTCTCGGCGATTTTCGCACACCATCTCCTTCCGCCATACCATCTACAAATCGAACGCTTGACGCCGCTTCGGGCTTTCCTCCCAGCGTTCTTCAGGCACCCTGCGGCTCCATTTCCTCGCTCCTCACCGTAGGCTCGGGGATGACGCCCAGTTGGGCCAGCCAGCGTTGTATCGTTCTTCGGTGCTGATTCTTCCTACCGACATTTCATAACGTAGCCCCATTTCCAGACAAACGATATTCGGTATGTGACTTCCGCTGAACGTATCTAACGGTCTGTTCCGGTCGTCAAAGGAGAACTCAAGATGGTGCCTTACCCACCGAAGAGCCTCTTAGGGTTCTGGCTGTTAACAATCTTTATTTATACAGACGTGCACGCGGAAGATGGGTTTCCCACACCGCGCCCCCTGGGGCAAGAATTTTCGACTGGTATGCAGGATTGGAGCCCTGAATCGAACGAGGCCGTGGGCGCGATCGAACCAACCCGCGAACTCACTTTGGAGGCGGCTATCCGGCTCGTTCTTCAGCACAATCCCCAGCTCCGCCATTCCGCTTCGGGCGTGGTTGCGAGCGATGCGCTGGCCGAGCAGGCGGGACGACTTCCAAACCCGAAGTTGAAACTCGAAGTAGAGAATCTCGCGGGGTCGGGCGAACTGAGCGGGGTGGACGCGACCGAACTCGCGCTTGTGCTCAATCAAGCGTTCGAACTCGGAGACAAACCTGCAAAGCGGAAGAGAGTGGCTACGCTCGAACGCAACCTGGCCGGTTGGGACTTCGAGACAGAGCGTTTGCATCTCATCAGCGAGGTCCGGAAGCAATTCGTGACCGTCTTGGCCGCTCAGCAGAATGTTGCGATTGCCGAACAGAACGCGGAGACGGCTTCAGAAGTTCTACGCACCGTGAGTGAACTCGTGCGGGCCGGAAAGGGCACTCCGCTGGACCGCGTCAAATCGGAAAACGAATTCGCGCGGGCCGGTGTTGAACTCGACCAGGTGCGTGCCCGGCTCCAGTCGGCGCGAATCCATCTGGCTGCGATTTGGGGGGATAGCGAACCCCGGTTTGAGACTGCCCAAGGCGACCTTGCAATCACCTCGACCGTCCCCCCGATTGACGTGCTCTTGAGTCGTCTCGAACAGAATCCGGAGGTTGCCCGCTGGGATGACGAACTCGCGCAGCGGGACGCCATCCTCGAGTTGGAACGCGCTCGCTCACTTCCCGATCTCGCCGTTGGGGTCGGCGTTAAGTACGAGCGGGAAAGTGGCGACGCCGCTTTGGTCGGTGGAATGTCAATTCCCCTACCGTTCTTGAATCGTAACCAAGGTGCGATACGTGCAGCCCGTATTGGGGGACAACAAACTCGTCGACAACGCGACGCCGCGCTTGCCGATGCTCGGAGCATGCTTATCGATACGCACCAGGTGCTTGTGAGTGAGTACAGCGCGGTGAAAACGCTGCGTGAGAGCATCTTGCCGGGTGCCGACGAGGTCTTCAGGATGACCCGGACGGCCTATACCGCCGGTAAGATTGGATACCTCGATGTACTCGACGCTCAGCGAACGCGTTTCGACGCCAAACAGCAGTATTTCGAAGCCCTCGTCCGGTTTCATCATGCCTGGATCGACGCCGAAGGCGTTATTGGTAGCAATCTTATTCAGAATCAAGAGACTCGCTAGTCGGAGAGGTTCACGATGAATAAAAATAAAGAGAACAACAGGTTAATCCTATTCTGCTTCACTCTTACCGTGGGCGTTTTGGGTGTCGCTCTAGCGGTGATGACCGACACTTCACACGCATCGCCTGAGAAGACTGAGACCGCCGGTCTCGTTGAGCACGCTGGCCACGATCACTCCACCGAGGCGGAAGGTGCCGGGCACGATGAAGACGCCGAGCACGCTGGCCACGATCATGCCAAGGCGGACAAGCACGAGCACGGCGAAGAGGGCGACTGCGACTGCTGCAACGACGGCGAGGAGAGTGCTGACGAGCACGCTGGCCACGATCACGCCGCTGAGGCCGAGCGCGATGCACATGCAGGCCACGATCACGCCGCTGAGGCCGAGAGCGATGCACATGCAGGCCACGATCATGCCGCCGAGGCGGGTGAGGCTGTTTCGCCACCCGCAGGCATCGAGTTCGCAACCGCGAGCGCTGGAGAACTCAATGTCCAACTGGCCTTTCCTGGTGAGGTGACATACAACCAGGATCGTTTCGCTCACATTGTCCCGAGAAT
>CAYTDF010000646.1:0-501 GCA_964436365.1 uncultured bacterium
AATCGAAGGCCGTGTCGCATTCTGCGCTCACTGCTACGCTCGAAAACAGACGTCTTATCAATGAAACACCATAGAGACGTGCTTCGAACGGAGGGTGAGAATGATTCCCAAAACAAGAACGCAAAGACGGTGGATGGACGGCGGGATGCTCACAGCGTGGCTTCTCTGTGGGGTTGCTCTTGCCCCCGAATGCGGCGCGGAAACCTCCGATCCGCGAAATATCCGCACGGGGTATGTTGTTCCCGATCAAGGCTATTGCGACCAGCCATACATCGTCATCACACGTGATGGAAACTGGCTCTGCACCATGACCACGGGCCGAGGCCGCGAAGGCGATAAGGGCCAGCACGTTGTCGCCGCCATTAGCCAAGACAAGGGCGAGACGTGGGGCGCGTTGATCGACATCGAACCTGAGACGGGCCCGGAAGCCTCCTGGGTGGTGCCGTTGATCCTGCCCACGGGCCGCGTGTACGTCTTCTACGACTACAATGGCGATGAGAT
>CAYTDF010000646.1:511-3535 GCA_964436365.1 uncultured bacterium
GCCGGGCGGATATGTTGGGCTGGTATGTCTTCAAGTATTCCGACGACAACGGCCAGACATGGTCCAAGGAGCGGTACCGCTTGCCGGTTCGGCGTACGGCCTGTGATGAAGATAACGGTCTGGAGGGCAGAACCCAGATCTTCTGGGGTATCGACAAACCGATGATTTACAACGGGGACGTGTACTTCGCCTTCACCAAATTGGGACGCTACATGCTCGATCTGGGTGAAGGGTGGCTCTTCCGTTCCACAAACATTCTGACCGAAAGCGACCCCGCGAAGATTCGGTGGGAGATGTTACCCGAAGGAGAGCACGGAATCCGTGCGGAGAGGTTCGGTTCGGTCCAGGAAGAACACAATCTCGTGGGGCTCAGCAATAACACGCTGTTCTGCATGTATCGCACGACGACGGGACGTCCCTGCCATACGTATAGTCTTGACGGTGGCCGAAACTGGCTTCCACCCGAACACGCGACCTACTCACCCGGTGGGAAGAAGTTCAAACATAACCGCGCGTGTCCAGCGGTTTGGCAAGCGAAGAATGGCAAGTACCTCTTCTGGTTCAATCACCACGGCGGCCGAACCTTCAACGAACGCAACCCGGTTTGGCTCTCGGGAGGGATTGAGAAGAACGGCCGTATCCATTGGTCGCAACCGGAGATCGCGCTGTACGATCCTGACGGGATTCCGGTGCGCATCAGCTACCCGGATCTGATCGAGCAAGATGGACGGGTGTGGATCAGCCAGACCCAGAAGAGCGTCGCCCGGGTCAATGAGATCGATCCGGCGTTGCTCGAAGGTCTCTGGACGCAAGGCAAGCGAAACCGTGCGGCTACCGACGGCCTTGTGCTAGATCTGAAAGAGAAAGTGATCGAGAGAGGAGGTGTACCAGCTCCTGAACTACCGAACCTGACAACCGGTGATGGATTCTCGGTCGATTTTTGGATTCGGCTGGATGGCCCGGCTCCACGGCAGACGATCCTCGATACCCGCGACGACCGGGAAAAAGGAGTCCATCTGTTGGTCATTCAAAACAGCCAAGGGGCAAGCGTACGGATTCGGCTGAACGACGGGACGACGCAATACAGCTGGGATGCCGACCCCGGCTCGCTCGCTTACGGCACGTGGCACCACGTGGCGATCATTGTCGACGGGGGCCCCAAGGTGTTGAGTTATGTAATCGACGGTGTGGTCAACGACGGCGGAACAGTGCGTGAACATGGCTGGGGCCGTATCCCTAACTCGTTAGGTAACCTTAACGCTGCCAAGACAGTTACGCTTGCGCCAACACTCAACGGCAAACTCAAGCGTCTGCGAGTCTACAACCGATTTCTTCGGACATCGGAAGCAATCGCCAACTACCACGCCGGACACTGAAGACCACGGTCGTCAAAGGCGATCCGATGGAACGTTTTCCCGCTCTGCCGCTCTACTGGCAGATCAACCGGCAGCAAATCGCCGCTCCGTCCCATACGCACTAGGTGCGTGTTCGATACAAATGTATCCTCTTGGTTGAGGATGCCGAGGGAGACGGCGTCGCAGCCATCCGGGAAAGCCCCGCACTCGGAGATATCACAGGCAATGGGATGAGCCAGGGGCTCTTGCCCGATCTCGCGACGCTCGACGTGAAAAGGAGTCTTGGCCGAAGCGATGAGCCGCTTCCGCGTGAGATGGATCCCCAACGGAGAAGCTTCTATGCCAATCCATCTCCGATCATGCAGTTCGGCCGTGTACGCCAAAGTCCCGGAACCCGAGAACGCATCCAAGACAAGGTCACCTGGATTGCTTGTCGCCAGTAGCAGACGCTCCAACAACGCGACCGGCTTCTCGGTTGGGTAGCCGGTCCGGCGAATCCCATCGACGGGGTACCGTGCGGCTACAGCAAACGGCCACCAGTCCTCAGGGACTTTGCCTTCTGGTAAGAGCCGTTGCTCGGGGCCGAAACCGGAACCCATCAAACTGCCTTTGAAGTTCGATCGCGTCTTCGGGTGGTGCGGCTCGCGGATGGCGTCGTCGTTGAATGTCCAGGTCTTCCCCTTCGTGTACCACAGCAGGGTGTCGTGCTTGCGATTGAACTGCCGCATTCTGGGCGAGCCGGGTCCGTTGTAACACCATACGATCTCATTGCGGAAGGCGTCCGCTCCGAGACGCCGGTCGAGCAAGACCTTGACGTGGTGGACGGCGTGCCAGTCTAGATGCACCCAGAGGCTTCCCACGGGGGAGAGCAGCCGCAGCAACGCATCCAAGCGCGGCGTCAGCATGTCGAGGTACTCCGAGAGACCGCCGGGCCAACGGTCGACGTAGACCGGTTCTCGATCACCGGACGGGAGGGGGGTTTCCCGGTCGCCTGGCTCAGTGAAGTGAAAATCCTGTCCGGCAAAGAAAGGCGGATCTACGTAAATGAGATCGACCTTGCCCTCCAAGCCCTCCCTACACAACTCGTTTAGTACGGAGAGGTTCTCGCCGTGGAGGAGCCGTCCCCCACTCTTTTCTGTGTTTCTCCTCGGGAGACCAACTGGAAGGACTCGCTCGACGCGGACGGGAACGGTCCCATCACTCTCCTGAGGTGTGGGCGTTGGTGCTTGCGTCTGTGGAGGTTGAGGTCGGGCCATGCTGATAGGGGCGGGGGCAGTCTTATCGGAGACCGCTTTGGATGTCGACGCTATTCCTTCTTCCCGCTCAATGGTGAAGGCGGTCTGAAATCGAGTTTCAGTGGGCGGGAGATGATCTCCGCACGCGACTGCAGCCGCGCGAACTTCATGCCCGGAAGCCAATCCGTGCGTTGGACATAATCGACAAGGAGTTCCTCGGTTACTTGCCCGGCACTGCGCGACGCATGACAAACAACAGGTCCTTTCTCCGATTCGAGAATCATCCCCACATGCGATGCGTAGATTCCAGGTATGCCAGTCATCCAGACGACGAGGTCGCCGCTCCGCAGTTTGTCTGAGATCACCGGGATCGTTTCGCGGGGCACATAGGTGACCGTTCGAGTGACATCCGGGATATCCGCGCCCAGTTCAGG
>CAYTDF010000647.1:0-1747 GCA_964436365.1 uncultured bacterium
TTCGGTTACATGGGTGAACCAGTCTACAAGCAGCGTCATGGTTTCCGGCAAGTTACAGATATCCGCTGGCCAATAGTTCATTTGCAGATTGATGTTGAGGTGGTAGTCCGATTCCCATGGAGCCCACATTCTGTCGTTCCAAATTCCCTGGAGGTTGGCTGGCAGGCGTCCGGGCCGTCGGGAACTGGACATCAGTAGATATCGGCCATACTGGAAATAGAGGACGACGAGACACGGATCGTCGTTGCCGTCTCGGTATGCGGTCAAACGTTCGTCCGTAGGCAATTCGCCCCGCTTTGCCCCACCCAAGTCCATCGACACACGGTCGAAGTAGGAGCGGTGTTCCGCAACATGGTCTCGTAGAAGCGCGGACCAAGGTTTCTCTGCCACTTTTCGTAGGATGCCGTCCGCATTCTTACCGGGATCGATCGCCGCATCGAAATTCATCTTGTCGAGGTTGAAATCGGTCGAACCGGTAAACAGCAGAATGGCTTCATCGGCACCGTCAATCGCCACGGTGGCGTCTTTTACGCTGACTCTCCCGCCGACGGTTCGCGCCAGCAGACGTCCGGCAAACCGCATGTGCTCCCCACCGGCTCCCGAGCCACCGGCGTTGTCGTCATACCCCTCCGGAGCCGCAACATCGACGATACGCCCGTCCATGCGCAGACGGTTACTCTGAACCGCCGTCACGAGCATATCTTTCTCACGCGACAACCAGACATTCGCTCGCAGTTTCCCCGGCTTGCTGGTACGTAGCCTCACCGCCAGAACATCGTCTACAGCCGACAGGATCACTTCCCGCTGGAACCGAACATCTCCCACCGAATAGCTCACGCGAGCCACGCCGGTTTCCATGTCGAGTTCTCTGCGGTAATCTTCAACGTCAGAAGCGTTGTGCTTCATATCGATCCAGAGGTCGGCCAAAGGTTCGTAGGAACGGAACGACGTCGGTGATTGGGTGAGGTTCTCCAAACCATACGCTCGGGCTTCTTCGATCCTGTCTCCCAGAACGTGTTTCTGCACCACTCCCAGATGATCCGCGAAACCCTCGGGATAGACATCCGCAGGCTCGCCCGCCCAGAGGCTCTCTTCGTTCAGTTGCAGCCGCTCTATCGGCGCCGTCCCAAAAACCATACAACCGAGACGGCCGTTCCCAAGCGGTAGCGCCTCCTGCCACTGGCTCGCCGGTTGTTTGTACCAGAGGCACTGGTCTCCACCCACGCCGCTGGCCCTGACTTCACCTGCGACAGAGAATCCATACAGTAAAAGCAATACGTTCAGCACGTACAGTTTCGGCACGGTTAGTCCCCGTTTCTTCATGAGGCTTCCTTTGCAGAGACTTGCCACCTTGTTCTACGGTACACGTCCCTTGGGGGACAACGTCACGGGTTCCATCGAGACGAGACACAAGTCTCTTTCACGGTTCAAGTGTGTACGGTATCAGCTTGACTGGCCCCAGTAAGCCCGAAGGGAAAGGCTCCCATGCGGAAGCATCGAAGGGCTTGTAATCGATATTTACGAAAAAGTAGTTTTGCCAAGGGACCTTCTCTCGATCCATGGCCGCAATTCGATTGGCCATCATGTTGGCAACTTCGATCTCCACCGTGTTCTCCCCAGCACGCAAAGCCTGTTTGATGTCGAGGACAAACGGTTCGCACCAGAGGATTCCCATATCCTGGCCGTTCAGCCGCACGCGCGCGCAATCGTACACGCGCCCCAAGTCCAACAGCCAGCCTTGCCCAGC
>CAYTDF010000647.1:1757-3523 GCA_964436365.1 uncultured bacterium
TCGGGCCGATTGAAAGTCGCTCGATAACGCGCCGTGCCTGAGAAGTCACGCGAGGCCGCATCACCGCGCTCGGTCCACGAACGGAGTTCCTTCACTTTCCACGGCTCGGGAAGCGTTGGCCCACCGTCGAGAAACTCCACGTCCCACGGATCGATGAAACATGCCAAAGGTTCGCCAGGCTGCTTGTACTCCCACGGCTCTGCTTCGATCCGGTGTGAAAGGGTTCGAAGAATGCAGGCCTCTCCCGCCCGCAGTTGAAGGCGAACCTCTGTGTACATATCTTCCGCTTTACGGATGCGGGCGATACCCCGCACATCCCGCAAAGGATCGAAAATCACCACCGAAGCCGCGCGCCCGCGAAGTGGAAGCCAGCCGTCGAATGTAGTCTCATTTGTATTGGCGACGAAAACGTCTGTGTACTTTTCATGCACTCGGCGAATAGAGGCCATGCCCCTGTCGGTCAAGCGTTCACGGACAACGCCGCTCCCCTCGAGCATGGATTCCAGGTTCTCCCCGACATAAATGTTCCTAGGAGCGGTCTGCATGCTCTCCGACACACCAAGCAGACGCGTGCGGCGCTCTTCATGTTCCGCCAATCCCGGCACGTCGGTCGGCAGCCCATCCACGAAGACGACATTCGCGCCGCTTTCCGCCAGTTTCCGCAACGCGTCGAGTGTGGCGACCGGTATGGTGCGGCAACCGGCAACCACTACCGCGCGATAGGTCTGTTTTCCCGTCGAAATTCCACGCGGCGAGCCCGTGAGATCCTCTTTCAGGTTCCTATCCGATACGAAATCGAAGGCATAGCCTCGATCCCATAGCCATTCAGCGGTCTCACTCGTCCGCTTCATATTCGTCCGCAGCCAGTTCTTCGAATTGTGCGCCGTGCAGTATTGGAGCAGGTCCTTCGATCCTTCATCGACCGCCCAGAGGTCGTAGATCGGCAGGTAAAGCAGCAGATCGTTATCCGGTTTACCAGCCTGAAGAAAAGATTGGCAACGCGCGATATAGGCGTTCAGCTCCGGAAAACCGAGCGAGAGCGTATTCGTGATCCCGAAATGTGTCGAAGCGTAAAAAAGCCAACCGGGAAAAGGAATCGCCTCGGGTGAATAGGGCATCCCGTGATAGAAGATATGGTTGATCCCGGCCAGGAAATATGGATCGACCGCCTGCTTGACGCGAGCCAGCGGGACCTGGAAATGCTCGTCCAGCCACGTGCATGTTTCGGAGGATGCAAGAGGTCTGTGTTGCAGATGCGCAGCGGAAGCGGCGAGTTTCGCTACAAGTATCTCGACACCGCCCCGCCCAAAGCCTTCGGTTTCTGGAATATCGGAGGCGCCATAGAGGTCGATGAGATTGCCGGGAGAACCGTGCGCCTGGTTACGGCTCTGGCTGCTCTTGCCATGACACCATTCGACCCATGGCTGCGTGAACTGCTCATAGAGAAGATCGCTGACCGTTTCCCGATAGTCGCTACGCACACGGCTGACACGTTCCGCATCGCCGTCGCCCAGCAGGGCCGGAAGTTCGTAGCGCAGATCGTATCCTCTACGTGTTTTGAATTCTGCGAAAAGATCGTCCGTCCAATTCGCGCGGTAGACCTCGAACGAATCGTTGTAGAACGCTCGCACGGGTGGAGCCGAAAAGTTTGCAAACGCCTCATCGAACCGGGAGAGATAGTTATGGAGTTTCTTTTTCGAAAAGTAATCGAGAACATTCCCTTCGGCTCCGGGGGCCGCCCGTTTGACCTGCTGTTTCGTCCATCC
>CAYTDF010000648.1:0-3522 GCA_964436365.1 uncultured bacterium
ACGAGTCACTATTCAACCGGTGCCAACGGTCCGGAACTTCACAAAGCGGAGAGATTCAGATGCGATACAAATGGGTTCTTATTCTTCTGGTGTTGGGGGGCATCTCTGCAAGCGCCGCTGAACGTCCGGCCGTGCGTGGGTTTTCCGTTCCGGCCGAGACAACCGTACCGATCACGTATTGTATGCACTATATGCCGGCCAACGGGCTACCTGGCTACGAAGAACAGTCGTTGCTCGACAGCCTGCAGAGTAGTCCTCCCGATCTCTTCCACATCTTCTACAACATCCCATTCAAAGGCGGGCTGGGCCCCACCTACGGATGTGAATTGTTTACAGACGCTATTCTCCCTCCGGACCAAGTCCCTCGTGAGATCGAGCGGATTCAGTCGAACATAAGGAAACTGCGGGCCACGGGTGTGGAGCGCCTTATCCCTTATGTATACACCACGGCGTTCTTCGGGCATCCCGAAAAGCGGACGGGATTCTTCAACTACTACGACCACTGGGATGAGTACCGGAGGTTTGGCCTGGGACCGAAACCGGCCACAGATCCCACGTTGTGGTCCCAAATCAATGGCCCACGGCCTCTGGGGGGCGGTCCGCCAGACGCACTCCATTACGAGCCTTGCATCAATCACCCCGCATGGTCACAGCACCTCGACCTCGTCGTTCGGCAGATCGCGGAGGTGGGCTACGACGGGATGTTCTTCGATGTCAATGCCTTGTACTGCATCTGCCCGCATTGTCAGGAGAAGTTTGACATCTATCTCCTGGACAAATATGGGCGAGAAGGCCTGAGAGAGGCTTTTGGCGCCAACGACCATCGTACGCTGAATATCTCTCCGATCGTTCGTGATTTCGAGCGTACAATCCTGGAGGCGTCCAGTCGTTACCAGGCGGATATCCGAGACGGCAAAGACCGACAGAGAGTTACTGGAGTACCCAGTTCCATGCAAGGGAAACTGGAGGAGGGCGAGTTCCTCCTACGATGTTACATGCAAGATTCGCTGGGTGAGTATCCGCCCAGAGGAAACTTCAGGGAGTACCTCATCAACCGGTTCGGCACGGAAGATGTGGCCGCGGTCCCACAAGCGGAGAAAGATCTTTTTCAGCAAACCGTTCTTCGCCACGAATTTCGAGAGTTCCTGGAAAGCCCGGAATTGGCCGAACTCCTCGAGAGCCGCTTCGGCTCTTCGGATGTGAAACGGCGCGCTCGTACGAGGCCGCGAGATCTCCTACTTTGGGTTGAGACCCAGCGGTTCCGGACCCAGTGCATAGCCCATATGTTTGCACGTCTCAAGCGGGTGGGGCGAACGTCATTTGCGGAACAGGGCAGGGGAGATGATTTCTACACCGTTGCCAACGTGGGTACGATGTTCAGTTTAGATTCTCTCAACAAACGCCGAGTCTATGCAATCGACCTGGCGGGTTGGGCTCCGATGGTCGACCTGCAACTGTTCGAAGAGATGAACCAGCCTGGTTCGTTGGAAAGCGGAGTGATTATTTCCAACATTTTCGCTTTTCGATGGGCAATGGCCGCCGGGGCTCGAGCGGGAACGCTGGTGTACAAAGTAAGTGACGATCGAACGGCGGATCTGGCGGAAGCGGAAGCGGCCGCGGGAGGTGGCGGAGCGTTTATTCAGCCGGGAACAGGCGCACCGGAATCGCGCAAGCGATGGAAACGGTTTTTTGCCGAAAACTCCGAACTGTGGGATGGAGGCCGCTCGTGTGCCCGGGTGGGTCTGCTGTTTTGGAGCGATCAGGTGTACTACGAGCATCCCGAACATCTCGCGATGGTCCACCGTCTGATTCGCGTCTTTTCCGAGACTCAGGTCCCGTTCGATATCGTTACGGAAGAAGCGGCCCACCGCGTGGCCGAGTACGAGTTCCTCATTGTTCCCATGCTGCGCTATCTGGACAGCTCGCAGATAGAGACCCTAACTGATTATGCGCATCGGGGTGGAAACCTGGTTGTCGTCGAACCGTTCGGTACGGAGGACAAGTTCGCCAGACCTCGCCAAGCGGATCCCTTGGCGAAGGTGGGGGTGTCCACCGGCGACCTCCAATGCAAGGATTGGGGTAAAGGGAAAATCCTTCGGCTCGATCCGGAGCAAATTCCTGAGCGCCAATCCGACTTGTGGTGTCTCATGGAAGAACGTTCGAACGCCTTTGTCCGTGCACGGGATTTCGCGAACGAAGCCCGGTGGGCCGATCTGAAAAGTGGTGTCGACCTGGGGGCACAGTTTGTCAATCGGTTGGAAGAATCGCTGGAAATTCGATTGCGTTGGTGTCCACCAACCACGGATGCTGGCGTCTACATTCATCCCTACCGGGTCCCTCCCAAACCAGGCCGTCCGGACAGACTGGTCATTCACGCGCTCAACTACCGTCTGCCGATTATCCTCGCCAATGAGGGAAAGATCAGTGATCCGGTCTGGTCGCCGAGCACAAAATCGGGTGAAGCAGTTGTTGCCCGAGACGTCCGCATAAGCGTTCCGCTTCCCCCGGCCACGAAAGTGAAGCGCGTCGACGCTCTAAGCCCAACCGACGGAGTTGCTCCTTGGACGAGCTCGGGACATGGGTCCGTCCAATGGAAGATCGAGAGTAATCGTCTCATCCTGACGATCGCGCGGCTGAGAATCTACCAGGCTGTCGTGGTGGAACTTGAAACTTGAGCGAAAAGACAGCGGGGGGCTGCTGAATCATTATTATCGGAAAGCGGCGGAGGCGTCACGAGAATCGCCTAATTCCGAAATCTCCATTGGGCAATACCAAGACCCGTAGGGTAAAGCCTCCCTCTATCTGATTTGTCTTCACATTTTTCTCGCCATCTCCCGCCCTCTCTCGAGTTTCAGACAGTCAGCGCGCGTCGTTCGCTACGCCCAGAGTGACCCTTTCGGCCAAGAATAGGATTCGGAAGGTGGTTGAACTTATGGGGCAGCCGGTACATAATGCACCAAATCGGAATCGGCCTCTTGGAGTCGCGACATCTCTCTGTCCGCTCTTCTCGAGGTGAACAACGGGGGTTGTTCACGTAAGCCCACTCCAGGATAGAGGCGTATCCAATGGAATCCGAATTAGATTGGCTTGAGACCAAAGAGCGCGTCGGCGAGAAACAAGAGGCGACAGACCTGAACGGTCCCGCTCGGGTCAGATGGATCATTCGCACAGAGGAAGAGGAGGCGAGCCGAGAATCTGCCTATTACTGGCTGGGTATTGTTGTTCTATCGACCGTTGCTACCGCACTGATCTTGTATTGCCACGGCGCTTTCAAGCAGACTTTGGTTCAGTTTCAGGGACGGGGTGCCGCCAGTGGATTCATGAGCGAAGAGGCGCCCAGCCATAATTCTATGGGAAATATGGATCGTTCGCCGATGGAGGGATCTACATCCGCATTTGCTGCGAGTTTGTGGAACTATCCCGAGAACGGCATTTCACTGATTCGCATCGGTCGAGTTTCCGGCACCGTTGCTGTGGCAACGACGTTGGTCTTTGGAATCTTCTTTCAAATCACAGACTATC
>CAYTDF010000649.1:0-3521 GCA_964436365.1 uncultured bacterium
CGGTCTCGCAACGAACAATGAAGGTGGGCGACCTGATTTCCTTTGAGAATCTGCACCTTGAAGTGCGGGCGGGCGCGTCCGGTCTCGATAACGCGATTATCGGACCCGATATCAACCGCCCGGCCATGGAGATTCAGGGCTACACAAAGGAGTTTCGCCCGGAGCGCATCCAACTGTTTGGCCGGGGGGAATCCTCTTACATTCTCGAACACAACGAGGATGCCGCGCTGCAAGAGAATGTTCGATTCATCGTCAGCAAAGGCGTGCCTTGCCTCGTGGTCACTCATGGACGTTCGCTCCCCGAATGGGGAACAGAGATGGCCGACGAGAGCCATGTTCCACTTCTCGAGACTGAACTCTCAAGCAGCCGGTTCGCCCTGCGTGTTTCCGAGCACTTGGAACAGAAACTCGCCCCGCGCGTTGCCGAACGAGGCGTGCTGATGGACATCTACGGTGTGGGCGTACTCATCATGGGTCTTTCGGGCGTAGGGAAAAGCGAATGCGCGCTGGAACTCGTGACTCGAGGTCATACGTTTGTCGCCGACGACATCATTGAGATTCGTACACACCAAGAATCCACGTTGATCGGGTCGGGCCGCAGTTTTATTCCGCATCACATGGAGATTCGAGGCGTTGGCATAATCGACATCAACCGACTCTTCGGTCCCACGGCGACACGGGGGGAGAAGCAGATCGATTTGGCCGCGACACTCGAAGACTGGAGGCCGGACACGGAATACGACCGGCTCGGGATCGATGATAAGACAATCTCCATTCTGGACGTACCCATTCCTTGGATCACGCTCCCAGTGCGTCCTGGCCGGAATCTATCGACGATCATCGAAGTGGCCGCGCTGAATCAGAAACTGAAAGCGGCAGGTGTTTACATGGCGCGGGAGTTCGACCGTCGTTTGATCGACGCTCTCACCAAGGGCGAGAGGGGAGGGGAGAATGACTGACGAACAGACTGTCGCTGCACAGTTGCAGATCACGAACGAACTGGGGTTGCACGCAAGGCCGGCGGCCATGCTGGTACAGGCTGTGGCTTCGCTAGACGCGCACGTCAGCCTTTCCAAGGAAGATCTCGTTGTCGACGGTAAGAGCATCATGGGCGTTCTCACCCTCGCCGCCGAACAGGGCTGTGCGATCAGTGTCAGCGCTACGGGCTCGCAGGCACGCGAGGCGGTTGAGGCAATTCGAAAGCTCGTGGAGGATGGTTTTGGTGAAGATTGAGCTCTCCGGGAACGGGGTATCGAGAGGCGTTGCCATTGGACGCGCACGTCTGTATCAGACCAAAACGCCCAAGCCTCTACGACGGCGCATCCTCGAAAGCGACGTTGAGGCCGAGCGTGGTCGTTTGGATACGGCAATCGAGGCTTCTAAAGGACAGCTGCTACGCCTGATCCGCCGTCACCGAAACAAGAACGAGGACGCTTCTGGAATCCTCGAGATGCAGTTGGCCCTCTTGGACGACCCGGGTCTATTCGGCGTCGTCAGCCAGCATATCGGCGACGAATCACTTTCTGCGGAGGAGTCTGTCCACCGTTCGTTGCAGGAGGCCCGGGCCCAGTTCGCGAAGATCACCGACGACAGTTTTCGAGAACGCGGAAAAGACATACAGGACGTCGGCAAACGTGTCCTGAACAATCTGATGGGTGTGTTGGGGGAATCGCTGGAAGAGCTGGACGAACCCGTGATTCTGATCGCGCACGATCTTTCACCCTCGGATACCGCTTCGATCCCAACGGACATGGTGCTTGGCTTTGCCACAGAGGTTGGCGGCCCCACATCCCACACCGCAATTCTCGCTCGATCCCTGAAAATAGCCGCCGTCGTCGGAGTCGGCGGACTGACCCACCAGATCAGAGATGGCGATCTGATCATCCTGGACGGGTTCAGCGGTTCGATCGTCGTCGGTCCCGATGAAGAGACGGAAGCCCAGTACCGGAGAACGCTGGAGGCTTTCTCGGAGCGGGAGAGCAGAATCGCCTCGCTCGCAGCCTTGCCCGCGGTTACGGTAGATGGGCAACCGGTTCAGCTGCTGGCCAATATCGAGTTGCCAGCCGAAGTCGGCTCGGTGCTCAAGAGCGGCGCCGATGGGATCGGTCTATATCGTACAGAATACCTCTTTATGGGCCGGACGGACCTTCCTTCGGAAGAGGAGCAATATCAAGCCTATCGAAGCGCCGCGGAGGGTCTAAAGGGCCGCCCCGTGGTGATTCGCACATTGGATATTGGCGGAGACAAGTTCGCCCACGCGCTCTCCATGGCCGAAGAACTGAACCCATTCCTGGGCTGGCGAGCGATTCGGTTCTGTCTGCAGAATATCGACATATTCCGCGCCCAACTCCGTGCCATTCTACGGGCAGCCGCTCACGGCAATATCCGCCTACTCTACCCACTCCTCTCGGGCGTTTCCGAGTTGAGGCAAGTCAGCGCGGTTTTGGAGGATGTGAAGCGGGAACTGCTCCGTGAGAAAGTGGAACATGACCCAGACATCCTCGTCGGAGGCATGATTGAGGTCCCGTCGGCGGTGATGATGATCGAACGTTTGGCGGATGGGCTGTCCTTTTTCTCGATTGGCACCAACGACCTTATCCAATACACGCTGGCCGTGGACCGTGGGAACGCCAAAATCGCACATCTGTACGAGCCACTGCATCCGGCCGTACTGAAGATGATCGCAGAGGTCGTCCGTGTGGGGCACGAGAATCGTATTCCGGTAGAACTTTGCGGAGAGATGGCCAGCGATCCCCTCTGCGCGCTGGTGTTGATCGCTCTTGGAGTCCAGCGGCTTTCCATGTCTCCGGTGGCAATCCCCAGCGTCAAAGCCGTCGTCCGGCAACTGGGCATGGATCAGGTTCATTCACTGGGGAAACGCGTCGTGGAGATTCCCACCGCGGACCAGGTTCGTGACTATGCGTCGCGCGTAGCCAAACGACTCTTGCCCCAGTTTCCTTGGGATATGTAGGCAGGAGGCGCATGGCAACCTGAATGCCTACAAGCGCCGGAGTTTCTCCAGCACGTGGCCGACCAAGTAGATAGCAACTCCACAAACAAGAAGAAGAAACGAAACCTGAAGATGCTCAGCCAGTAGACAGCCAGCAAGCCCGACCAGGCCCAGACCCGCTCCGATCAGTTTGAGGCCCGTTCTGTAGAACGCCAAGACCAAACTAGTCAGGCACCAGATCAACGCTCCGGCGAGCAGGGGCCAAACACCGGCTGCATGTGTCGAGACGTGCGAAACAGTCATCGTCCACTCCACCCTCGCCCACCACACCCGTCGATAGGTTTCATGGCAGAACAAAACTTACAACTGTACGAGAAAGATGGCCACAGAAACTCCGAGAAATAGGCTGAGGTGAAGCGTCCACCTCGCGCCATCCTTTGACTCCTCACACCTCTATCTCCTATTTGCGTAAGACAAAGGTGATCTGGTTTCCCAGTTCGTTGAAAAAGACGTCCGACATGAACTGGCGTATCAGGAAGACACCCCGCCCATGCGTCGCATGAAGGTTCCC
>CAYTDF010000650.1:0-3521 GCA_964436365.1 uncultured bacterium
ATGAATTCTTCGAGAACGGCAACATCGACGCCACGGTGATCGCCACACCGGTCTCCACCCACTATCCTTTTGCGAAAAGGGCCCTGGAAACGGGACGGCACGTGCTGATCGAAAAACCGATGGCTCAGTCCGGCGCGGAAGCGGAGGAGCTGACCCGTCTGGCCAAGGACAAGGAACGTGTGATCATGGTCGACCACACGTTCTTGTACACAGCGGCCGTGAACGAAATACGCAAACAGATCGACACGGGTGTGCTCGGCGACTGCCTCTATTTCGATTCGGTACGTATCAACCTCGGGTTGTTTCAACACGATGTCAATGTTCTCTGGGACCTGGCCGTTCACGACATCTCCATCATGCTGTATCTGCTTCGACAGACCCCGCTATGGGTCCAAGCGTCGGGAATCCGGCATTTCAAGGATCAGCATGAAAACATCGCCTACTTGGCGTGCGAGATGCCGGGCAACCAGTTGGGACACATCCATGTCAACTGGCTGTCTCCCGTAAAGGTCCGCAAGATCATTCTTGGTGGCAGCAAGAAGATGATCGTCTACAATGACAACGAAGTGATGGAGAAGATCAAGGTTTACGACGCGGGTATCGAACTCGACACTCCTCCGGAGACGATCCACGACATCCTGGTCAGCTACCGGGTCGGCGACATCTTTGTCCCAAAACTTCAAAATACCGAGGCGTTGCGAGATGTCGCCGCCGATTTCATCCACTGCATCGAAACCGGAGATACGCCGCGGAGTGATGGAAACCTCGGACTCGATGTCATCCGCATCCTGGAATCCGCGTCGCAATCCATGAAAGAAAACGGAAAACGAAACGAGTTATGAGCGCACCCCACCAGAATATCGCCCCCGATGTCAAACTTGGAACCGATGTCAAAATCTTCTCTTTTGTAAATCTGTACGGTTGTGAGATCGGTGACGGAAGCAAAATAGGAACCTTTGTCGAGATCCAGAAGAACGCATTCATCGGCAAGAACTGCAAAATATCCAGCCACACATTTATCTGTGAAGGCGTCACCGTCGAGGATGAGTGTTTCATCGGGCACGGGGTTCGGTTTATCAACGACCAGTATCCCCAAGCCGTCAATACCGATGGAAGCATGCAGACCGAAGCCGATTGGACATGCTTGCAGACCCGCGTCTGCCGTCGGGCTTCGATCGGAAGTGGGGCGGTGATTCTCGGCGGACTCACGATCGGTGAGGGCGCCGTCGTAGGGGCCGGTGCGGTGGTGACCAAGGATGTGCCGCCAAGCACGATCGTGGCGGGCAATCCCGCGCGAGTCATGCGAGCCGTCGAGAATACGGCGTCACCGGTTGAAGAGCCGACAGAAGAGAAACGGAATGTTCCCTTTGTGGATTTGAAGGGCATGTTCAAACCGATCCAAGCCGAGGTGATGGCCGACTTTGAGCGGGTCTTCGACAGCATGTATCTCTTCTTGGGACCGAACGTTCAGAAGTTCGAGTCCGCGTTCGCCGAGTTCTGCGGTGTCAAACACTGCCGAGGAGTCGGTTCGGGCACAGATGCTCTGACGTTGGCGCTGAGGGCGTGTGACATCGGTCCCGGCGATGAGGTCATCACCGTCGCCCACACCTTTGTCGCGACGTGGGAAGCGATCGCCCAAACCGGCGCGAAAGCCGTCTTCGTGGATGTGAAACCCGATACGTTGCTGATGGATTGCAGCCAGGTCGAAGCCGCGATCACACCGCGCACGAAAGCGATTCTACCCGTTCACCTGTACGGGCAGATGGTCGACATGGACCCGCTCTTGGCGCTGGCGAAGCGGCACAATCTACGTATCATTGAAGACAGCGCACAGGCCCACGGAGCGACCTACAAAGGTCGCAAAGCCGGGTCGGTGGGTGATATTGGCTGTTTCTCGTTTTACTTTTCAAAGAACCTCGGCGCGTGCGGAGAAGCGGGCGGTGTGGTCACCGACGATGACGAATTGGCGGATCGAATCCGAGCCCTGCGCGATCACGGCGGGCAAACCAAATACAAGCATGACTGGTTGGGCACCAACTCCCGGCTGGACGAGTTGCAGGCCGTCATCCTCCACCGAAAACTGCCGCTCCTAGATGGTTGGAACGTACGCCGCCGGGAACTCGCCGCCCTCTACCGGAAAGAACTCCAGGGAACAGGCATCGTCCTCCCCAGCGAACACGGGAAGGGCGACCACGTGTACCACCTCTACGTGGTCGAGGCGGACGACCGAGAAGCCCTACGGGAGCACTTGGCCGCGAACGGCGTGGGCGTCGGCGTGCACTATCCCATTCCCGTTCACAAACAAGCCGCGTATCTCGATGGGAGCGATGAGTCGCCCACGCTGCCTGTGACCGAGGCCGCCGTCGAGCGGATTCTCTCGCTGCCCATGCACCCGTGTATGACCGGCGACGACATATCCTACGTCTGTTCGCTTGTACGTTCGTTCAGGAAGAATCGTTGATGACCTTCGTTCGAAAGCATCCGTTTCTCTGCGTGCTCTTCCTCGGCCTGGGTCTACGGCTCTTTGTCTTCATACGATTTCTGTTCAGCCCCGACCTGTTTCTGACCAGCGACAGCTTGGGGTATATCAACCTGGCGCGCGGGCTACTGGAGCACGGTGAGTTTCGCACTTTGGGAAGCGTCGTCGGACAGTACGAAACATTACGTACACCTCTTTATCCTCTGTATCTTTCCTTCTGGTTTTCGATCTTCGGTGAAAGCATCCCGGTTGTGCTCTTCTCGCAGATCGGCCTGGGGATTCTCTGTATCGTTCTGACCTGGCGTTTTGCGCACGAGGCGTTTCATCCCTACGCGGGGATCGTCGCGGCGCTCGTTCTCGCCACGAATCCCGAGCATATCCTGTATGGAAATCTGGCTCTGACCGAGGCTTTGTCCACGCTCTTCTGTATCGCATCTCTCTATTTCGCATCCCGATTCGTCAAACAAGGAGCGTACCCATCCCTCTTGTTGAGCGGATTGAGTTTGGGCCTCGCCATCTTGGCACGCCCGTTCTTCATGTACTGCTTCCCCGTCTTCGTCCTCTATGTCGCACTGGGCATGCGGGGCACGTTAACCAAGCGGTTCGGTGCGGCCCTGGTATGGTTGGCTCCGTTCGCTCTGGTTGTGGGATGTTGGATGCTGCGAAACTGGCTTGTGGTCGGCGTTCCCGCCGTAACAACCATCGGAAGCGAGAATCTCCTACAAACTCGCGCGGGGAAGATCTATCAGGTCAAGTACGATCTCACCGCCGAAGAGGCCACCCAACGACTCCACGCGGAACTCGCCCAGCGCGCGGAGGGCAAGAACTGGACGGCGAAGGAGCGCGACGAACAGACGAAGAAGTTCGCCGTTGAAGTCGTGCGGGAGAATCTCTTGATTTTCTTGCGTGGCGGCTTGGACCCCGTCTTCGGGCTCTATCTGGTGAGCGATCACTCCTTGTTCACCCCGTTCTGGCATGGGGTATCGTTACGCCCGGACGAGCTCCCGCGATGGGAACGGATCCTAGGCCAGGTCATGGGGAG
>CAYTDF010000651.1:0-3514 GCA_964436365.1 uncultured bacterium
TCCCCCCGCTGCAGGAACGATTCCAGGAACTCACCCCGCACGGTGGTCACTTCACCGCCGAAGTTCAAACGCAAGAGACCATCCGTGTAGTCCGCTTCGAAAACAGGCGGTTCGGTATCCGTTTCGAATGGACGAAGCACCGCGAGCAGGTTGGCTTTCCCTTTCGGGAACGTCCACGTCATTCGATGGGACTGTTCGAAATCGGCGAAAACCACCGGTTGCCGGTTGAACTCCAGATGAGAGGTGCCGACCAAGCGTATTCCCAGTTGCGCGCCATAAGGTCCCGGGACAAAGAGCCCCCGGCCTTCGTCACGCACGCGGAATGACTCCGCGAAGGTGTGCAACATCCAGGACGGAGGAGCCTTCGGCGAGTCGATAGCGTCCAGAATCAGCAAGTAGGCGTCGTCGATAAGCACGATCGAGCGCAGCCAAGCTCCACTCGGTGCGGCATACGAGAGATCGGCAACGAAACCGGAGACGTGGTCGTGCTTGGCGAAGAGCGCCACACGCCCACGTCTGTGCTCGATACCTTTAACCGCGGGAATGGCGACGTTTTCCCGGTTCCCAAAACGCACCACGTTGTGCGCTTCGGTCGAAGCCAACCGCTTCGCGACCCCGGGGTCGCGCCTGTCTGTACCGGGATCCATGGTGATCGGGATTCCGTGCCAGATCAGGGAGAAAGCCCCTTCGTCACGCTGGTAACGCAGATCGTCCGCCCCCGCCTTGCTAATAACATAAGTCTCTCGCCCGGTGCCGGCGCGATGCCGAAGCAGAGTCCCCGTGTTTCCGAGCAGCCGACTCCCCAACTCGGGTGTCGCCGCCTCGATGGTGTCGTCGCCATAGATCAACCAGTCGGCATACCCGGGAGACGGCCGGGTCGGATCTTGCCCCTGCCGCCAAACCCATTGCAGTTCTCTCGCCAAAGCGGGATCGGTGCGCAGAAACCCCGCCGCGGCCGTGCCCAGAACGGAAGGTCCATCGTTGCGCCATCCGCCATCGCCGATTCCCGGCAACGCGGAAGGTAGGCCGACCGAAGCCATGGGTGGAGTATGGAGTCCGCTCAGATAGACACACATCCTTCGAAAGTTCGGTTCGAGGAAGAGGTTCCACCGGGTCTCTTGTAACGTATTGGCCAGACGTAGCCAGATCTTCACTACCTCGTTCATCGCACCGGGCGCTTCGGCAAGGGCACCGTCAGCGGCGACACGGTCGTTCAAACAGAGACGGAGTTGC
The DNA here is from genome assembly GCA_964436365.1 of uncultured bacterium. Classification (GTDB taxonomy): domain Bacteria; phylum Hinthialibacterota; class Hinthialibacteria; order Hinthialibacterales; genus CAYTDF01. The sequence goes on from CAYTDF010000651.1 coordinate 1,234, forward strand.
GTGTGCGCGTGCTCCAGCATACGTGAAGCCGACGGATATTCGGGAAACGCACGAGCGAAATCCACCAGCGCCGCATACCGGTGAGCGTTCCGGGCTTCCGAGCCGCGCAGAATGCGTTCACCGTATTCGTTAGAGGAACCTTGCGGGGTCTCGGCGTCTGCGTAAGGAAATAAGTCGCGGTCGAGGAGCCGATGCGCCAAGAACGCCATGCGGGCCTCAAGGGTCTCCCGCCGAGTGGCTTCTAGGATCTGATCACCAGCGATTAAATCATAAGCACGTATGGATACCGACAGAGCCTCTCCCAAGGAGCCCGCGTCCAATTCGGCCGGGAAATCCGGACCGAAGAGAAGCAAGTCCTCGATCTTCCGACCGAGCGCGGCGTCGATTCCATCCAGAACGCTCGCCGTCATGGTGGCGTCTTGCCGCACAGCGGCCACGAGCGCCCGGTTCTCGAGCCGCTGGATCGATTCCCGGTCGACACGCCCCATTCGCCCGCCCGCTTCTGTGGCGGTGGATGCGATGCGCGCCCAGTTGGTGCGCACGCTTTCTTTCTCGACCGTCTTGCGGAGCGCCTCCAGCTGGGAGGTGTCGAGCCAAGCGGGAGTCTTCGGAGCGGATTCGCTTTTCGGCCATTGCGTAACCTCGTGCAGAGCCCGATCGAGCGAAGCAACGTTGTAGTGACTTGTAAGCGTCTGCGCGGCGAGATGAAGACCGTTGACCTTCGAAATCTGCAGAAAACTTTGCTTATCGATGTCAGGCGGCAGGCCATACCGCTCCGGCCATGCCGCGATGCTGGGATAGACCGAACGCCAATCGGCTTTGTCCGACATCTGCATGGCCGCGAGCAGCCAGTGCCGCCGCTTCACCGTGAGAGGTGACATCAGAGTCAGGTCGGGATTCGCACCGCCAAACTGCATGACGTAGAGTGGCCTTCCGCTCCAGGCCCCACCGTGGGCGCGCGAAAAGACGAAGAGCTCATCGAATCCGGCATCCGCGTGATAGAGACCCACCCAGCGCGAGGTGTCCTCATCGGAATGACGCGCCCGGATTGTCCCCACCGCCCGGTTCTCTGTATAGCCGAGCACTTGGGACCGCCCCGCCGGAAAGGGGTACCCGGCGTCGCTGAGGGCTCGAGTGGGCCACAACTTGTTGTAGAGGGAGAGATAAAAATTCCCACGGAGCGTTTCGCCATTCGCTTCCTCGTCCACCGACACGACAGGCCGTCCCGCGACGACCGTCCAACGTTGCCGGTAGACGTTCCCGCGCTCCAGGCGGTAAGACGCTTCATAGATCGCGCGCAAAGGTCCCCGCTCGACAAGCCGTTGGGAGTACCCCAGGCACTTCTCCAAACTTCCGAACCGGCTGCTTCCTCGGGGGATTCGGTTGACACCCATGACGAATTCAAACGGGGCTGGAACGTGCCGGAGAGGTTGGGGAGATTCGAATGTTTCCTCGCCGAGACGCAGTTTCACGGAGAAGTTCTTCGTACCGATCAGCACGCTCCGGTCATCGCCGTAATAGGTGATGAGACTTCCGAAGGTCTTGGGGGTTTCCACCTGGGTGATTCGGAAGGTCGACGTGGCGTGGGGGTCTAAATCCACCAGAAGCGCCAGACGGGCCACGTCGAGGGTACCGTCTGGAGCGAACTGCGCGCCGTCGAACTGAAACGGGACGGGGGTATCGTCCGGCCCGTTCACCTGGATCCGCTCTGGGCGGACCTTCCCTTTCGGCCAGGGCACATCCACAAAGACGAGTTCGTCACGCCATGCGTGGCCGATCGGTTCGGCGAGGTGCACGAGGACGATCTCACCCTCAACATCGACTCGAATATCGGAATAGGCCGACACGGAAGCCAGCACGGCCAGGCAAACAAATGCAGCGGTTCTTGCGCACATCGGTGTTTTCATGACTCCAAGATTGAAACCCATCGAGATACCACAATATATATCATCTCGCATAGATTCTGTCCGTTCGCGAAAACACAAGAAAACCCGGCGTCGGCACGCCGGGCTCTTGTCGGAATATACACTTTGCTGGACCTCGACCGGGTCCCCCTCGGGGACGGGTCTTATTTGGTCTCACGGTGCGGGGTGTGTTTCCCGCAGAAGCGGCAGTACTTTTTGGACTCCATACGTTCAGGATGCTTGCGCTTATCCTTCTTCGTCGAGTAGTTTCGCTGCTTGCATTCCGTGCAGGCTAGTGTGATTTGTTCTCGTGGCATAACAGCCTCCTCGTTCGAGCCAAACGGCTGTTCTATTCGATGATTTCCGAGATGACGCCC
>CAYTDF010000652.1:0-3512 GCA_964436365.1 uncultured bacterium
CGAGAATGCCGGGAATTGTTTACAAGGTCTACAAGAGTGTCGGCGACCGTGTTCGTGCGGGCGAAGTCATGGCCGTGATCGAAAGCACGGAAGTCGGGAAAGAGAAAGTCGAGTATCTCGCAAAAAAGGCCGAAGTCGGTTGTTGCACGATCCTCGTGAAGCGTACGCAAGAGATCCACGACAACACACTCAAATTAATTGAGCACTTGAAGACATCGCCGACCTTGACCGAGCTGCACGCTTTCCAGGTGGACCCCTTAGGAGAGAATCGGGCGACATTGGTTTCGGCGTATGCTGAGGTCGTCTTTGCTCGAGCGGCTTACGAGCGAGAACAACGGTTGAAGAAACAGAGGATATCGAGCGAGAACGACTTCCTCGCTGCCGAGAACGCTTTCAAGAAGGCCGAGGCCATCTACATCACCTCGATCGATAGCGCGCGTTTCAAAGTCTCTCAGGATATGCTCGAAGCCAAACGCGAACGACAGGTCCTTGAAGCCGATCTCAAGAACGCGGAAAGAACGCTTCTGGTTCTTGGCCTCTCCCAACACGATATCGACGAACTGGCAGCACTCGTGGCGCCGCAGTCCGAACCTCAAGCCGAGACGGTCTGTACGGACCCGAACTGCAAGGACTGTGTGGCCGAGCGTGAAGCCAAGTATGAAGTCACGCACGTATGCACGGATCCCAACTGCACGGACTGCGAGGGCGAGCATGACGGCGAGCATGAAGGCGAGCATGAAGGCGAGCATGAAGCCAAGCATGTATGTACGGACCCCAACTGCACGGACTGCGAGGATGGCCATTCGGCTCAGACCGGCGCGGGGCATGCCGAACCCGAGAGTGCTGAAGACTTGCTGGCCTGCTATCCGCTACGTGCGCCTTTTGACGGAACCATCATCGATAAGCACATCACGTTGGGCGAACGGCTCGGGGAGGACGCCAACGCGTTTACGATTGCCGATCTCGACACGGTTTGGGTCGATTTCAAGATATTCCAAAAGAGCCTCGGCTCTGTTACGGTCGGGCAAGATGCGACGATCCTCCTGGGTGAGCAACCCGCATCGGCGCGTGGGCGCATTAACTACATTGCGCCGGTCCTCGGGAAAGAGACCCGCGCCGCCCTGGGGCGCATTGTCCTGCCAAATCCCGATCGGCGTCGACGGCCGGGGCAGTTTGTGACGGTGCACGTCAACTCGGATCGGCAGCAGGTCCCGGTACTTGTACCCAAGGAAGCCATTCAAGTGTTGGATAACGAGAGCGTCGTGTTTGTCGAGGACAGCCATGGGTTGGAACCGCGGCCTGTCGTTCTCGGACGGTCGGATGCGACACACGCCGAAGTGTTGTCTGGATTGTTGGGCGGCGAGCGTATCGTGAGTGGCGGAGCGTTCCTCCTGAAAGCCCAGATCATCACCAGTGGTGTGGACCCACACGCCGGGCACGGTCATTAATCGTATTCCTGATTGTCCGGCGGAGAGGAATTGAGTGGCTCTCAAGAGTTGTCTCCGATTGGAACACTCTGAGCGCCCGGCCAACGGGGGCACTTCGCGCGCCCTACTGGAAGAGACTATCGAGATAGGTTCTATACGATGATTGAAAGAATAATTCGCGCGGCACTTCAATTTCGCGCTCTCGTGCTCACTGGAATTCTCGCATTGGCTGCGGCGGGTGTCTATCAAGCCACCCAAATGCTGGTCGATGCGTTCCCCGACATCTCGCCCATCATGGTGCCTGTTTTTGCCGAAGCGCACGGCATGGCGCCCGAGGAAGTTGAGCGGCTGATCACCTATCCCATCGAGTCGGCTATGAACGGTCTCCCGGGCGTGACCCAGATCAAGTCGACTTCCGCATTTGGGATGGCTGTGATCTATGTCTATTTTCACGATGACACCGACCCCTATTTCGCTCGACAGCTCGTTTCCGAGCGCCTCAACAGCGCGCTCGCCGAGCTCCCCGAGATGCACGAACCGCCCACCCTCGGCCCGATTTCCACCGGTTTGGGACAGGTCTTTCTTTACTACCTCACGCTCGACGAGGGGGTCGATACGGAAGGCAAGGCCCCGTTGACGTACTTGCGTGATGTGAACGATTGGGTGGTGAAGTTCCAGTTGCAGACCGTGCGCGGGGTTACCGACATCCTGTCGATCGGCGGTCATGTTCTCCAATATCAAATTCGACTCGACCCTTATGCGTTGAGTGAATACAAAGTCTCGCTTGATGACATCGTGGAGACGGTGAACCGCAACAACAGGAACGCCGGTGGACAGTTTCTGGTGATCGGTTCCGAAGAGCATCTCGTTCGCGGCATCGGGCTCTTGGAGAGCGTCGACGATATTCGCAATCTACCGATTACGGTGTCGGAAGGCGTGCCGATCAGGATCGGCGACGTCGCCGAGGTCGCCTATGGCGAAGAGGTTCGGCGAGGCGTCGTCACCCATAACGGGGAAAAAGAGGTTGTCTCCGGAATGGTGTTGAAACTGTTTGGGGAGAACACATCCCAAGTGATCGAACATCTGTACCGGAAGGTCGCCGAAGTGCAAGCGTCACTGCCGAAAGGGGTGACGCTCGTTCCCTACTACGAGCAAGCCGAACTCGTCGAGAAGGCCACGGGAACTGTAACCCGGGCTCTTCTGCAGGGCGCGCTTCTGGTTCTGGCCACACTCTTCATCTTTCTCGGGAATCTTCGTTCGGCATTTATTGTTGCGTTATCTCTCCCGCTCTGCGTTCTTATCGCCATTCTTGGTATGAATGGGTACGGGCTTACGGCCAATCTGATGTCTTTGGGAGGCCTCGCCATCGGTATCGGAATGCTTGGCGATGGCGCCATCGTGATGGTGGAGAATATCTTCCGGCACCTCGGCCGGTCGAAAACGGACAAGCGGGATCGTCAGGCGGTGGTGCTCGAAGCCGCAGGCGAAGTGGCGCGGCCCATCACATTTTCGATTGCGATCATCGTCATTGTCTTTCTGCCCATCTTTACTCTCGAGGGTGTCGAGGGGAAGATGTTCTCGCCGCTGGCTTTCACCATCAGTTTTGCGCTCGCCGGTTCTTTGATTACAGCCCTCATTGCGAGTCCCGTTCTTGCGTATCTACTCATCTCCTCTTCTTCTCAGGGCGAGAATGGATTGATCCGCGGGTTGAAGGCGATCTATCGTCCACTCTTGAAATGGACACTTCGCCACCGGCTTCTCGTCGTCTTCCTGGCCGTCGTGTTGTTCGCTGTCAGCCTTGGCACCGTTCCTTTCTTGGGGACGGAGTTTATCTCCACATTGGAGGAAGGCTCGATTCTTATTGGGACGGTTATGGCCCCCTCGATATCGCTTGAAGAAGCCACTGCGACGGTTATGAAACTCGAAAAGCGCATCATGCAGATGGACGAGGTCGACGAGATAATTTCCCGTATCGGCCGCCCGGAGGCGGGCAGTCATCCACACCCGGTCAACTACGCAGAAATCCATATCGAACTCAAGCCCGAAACGGACGGAACGCAGTTCAGAACCAAGCAGGAATTGATC
>CAYTDF010000653.1:0-2995 GCA_964436365.1 uncultured bacterium
AATGAAGACAGAAGGAGCCGCCTAAAATCAACTAGAAATGGGATTGACTCCCGGCTTCGGATGTCGGATGCCGGATGCCGAATGCTGGATGTCAGTACACGGGGGTTATTCTTAGCTGGCGATGACCAATGACCTGATCAAGAGCGATTACTTGCTTCAGCCGGGCCATCTGTACGCGGCTTTGGAACCTGCGCTCATTCGTTGTGTCTTGGGGGCCTGTGTGGCCGTTACGATCTGGGACCGCCGGTTGGCGATTGGGGGCATGACCCATTTTGTCAGCCCGCGTACAACGGATCCGGCGAAGGCGACCGCCTGTTTCGGAAATGTCTCCACATCGGCGCTGGTCCGAATTCTTGAACGGCAGGGGTCACGGCGGTCCGATCTCGAGGCGCAGATCTTCGGTGGCGGGTACGATCCTGACATTGGACCGCCGTTCACCGGTGAAAAGAATGTGAAAGCGGCCCGCAAGGTCCTCAAACGCAAGGGAGTCAAAGTCGTCTCCGAGGATGTCGGCGGGGCTCGAGGGCGGAAGGTCGTCTTCGACACAAGCAATGGACACACCGGCGTGATCAAGGTGCAGACGATCCGGCGGGGAGACTGGCAGCCGCTTGAGAAGCGATTGCAACGTCGGCGAGTGTGAATCGAGTATCGATATGGTCGGTACGGGCTGGCGTCGGAGTTGACCGGTGACTTTCACACGCACACCGAGTCGCAGAAAAGGACTTCGGGATGAACGCTCAGACAGTCAATGCGAATACCGACAGCGTGGACGATCAGGTAGAAAGTCTACAGTTCGTCAGTTTCCAACTAGCGGGCGAAGAATATGGCGTCCCGATTACCCAGGTTCAAGAGATTATCCGGTACGAAAGTCTGACCCGCGTTCCGCAGAGTTCGAGATTCGTTCGTGGTGTACTGAATCTTCGGGGCCGTGTAATGCCGGTTATCGACCTTCGCCGGAAATTCAATCTCCCCGGTATCGATACCGACCGAAGCACGCGCATTATCGTTGTCGATGTCGAGGGCTCGAGCGTGGGGATGGTCGTCGATCGAGTCAGCCAGGTGATCGATGTCGATCCTCGAGAGGTCGAACCCGCGCCCGAATTGGGGGCGAGAGTCAATACCGACTACATTCGGGGAATGGGCAAGATGGAAGACCGCCTGGTCATTCTTCTGGATATCGATAGAGTCTTGACGGCCTCTGAAATGGCCGAAGTGAGCGAAGCGGTCGGCGATACGGAATAGGAGATATCAGCCGGGGGCGCGCGCGACCAGCCGCACACTCTCAGAGGTTGTGCCGTTGGAGAACTGGATTCGTGGATAACATGGGGGATCTCGAACAGTTTGTACTTTGTGTCCTCGAAGGGACATCGAATCTCGTTCCCGCGACCATCAAACGGCGCAGGGGAACAGAGCTAAGCTTGTATTCAGAGTACGATGTTCCACCCCGAACTCCGATCTATCTCTTGCCATGTCAGCCCACCGAGACGCCAAGCACGGATGAAGTTCTGGCGCACCCGGAAACGATCAAGGGTGTGATCATCCACGCCGACCGCGATGGGACGTTCTGTGTGCGTACCCGCTTGGCCTGGAACCCTGATGCCGCGCGGATGGCCGCGGCCGGCGTCAGTATTCCAACAGGCCGCTCATCCCAGCGGCCCGACGAACACGATGAAACCGACGCGGCGGTTCAGAAGGAAGCCACTGGACATGCGACCGTCAGTTGGCAACGGATCGGCGGAAATCAGCTGATCGGACTGGCGGGTGTGATCGATGTAGGCGGTGCGGCGCTGTTGGATCGTGTCGCGCGACAAGCCGCACAGAGCTGCCGCGCGATTGTACTCGACGCCTCGGACGTCGACCATCTCCCCAGCTTCGGTCTCGGCGTGATCATCGCCTTGGCCCGCGATATGCAAAAACGGAACGTTCCTGTGGCTCTCGCGGCCATGCCGCCCGATGTGCAACGCGTCGTTGAGATTTCACGGTTGCATCGTCTGGTCAGCACTCACGACACTGTGGATGAGGCGATGTCCGCGCTATCCGGCACGTGATTCGTCGTCCGTAAGGTGACGGAACCAGAAGAAGTAGAGACCCACAGAGAGGGCAACCACCAGCCCGGCCATTGCGCCGAAATGATCCCAGCGACGCATAACCACCATCATCAGCGAGAGGAATAACGCGATCTGCAGAGGGACCGCGAAGCAGAGAGATATGATGTCTCTTCGGTTTTCCGCATGAATCCGGTCTCGTTCGTCGTCCGAGACACTCTCCCGGACCGCTCCCCAGAAACCGAAGGGCCGTGTCGTCTTATAGAAGTTCTCCAACACCGACCGGTCCGTGGGGGGCGTCAAGAAGGTGCCGCCGACCGTAAAGATCAGCGAAACGCCTGAAGAAACAAGGAACGCCGCGTATTCCGGGATACCGTTAAACCAGATCTTCTGGGTGATCGCGGCGATCATACCCGCCGCCATCCCCACCGCGAAACCCACTCCGTTCAGACGCCACCAGTACCAACGAACCAGCAGTGGGATCATCAGTCCCCCACCGATACTCATGGTCAACCAGCCCCAAATATCGTTGATGTTCTTGATCAGAAGGCTAAACGCCAGCCCCACCAGCACGATCGCGACCGAAGCCCAGCGGCTTTGACGCATCAGCTGTTTGCTTTCCGCTTTCGGATTCAGAAACGCCTGATAGATGTCCTTCACCCAGTACGATGCGCCCGCGTTGATGGTCGAATCGAAGGTTGACATCGCCGCCGCCATAAGCCCGGCCACGACCAGACCTTTGATGCCGACCGGCACCAGCTGGTTCACCACGATCGGCAGGACCCGTTCGGGGTCTTCGATCACCTGCCCTTCCACCCCGAGTGAGATACCCATAATCGCGATCGCGGCGATGAACGGCCAGCGAAAAGCCAGCAGCACCATCCAGCACAGCGACAGCAACCCCGCTTCCCGATCGCTCTTCGCGGCCAGATAGCGTTGCAGCATATAGC
>CAYTDF010000653.1:3005-3512 GCA_964436365.1 uncultured bacterium
GACTTTGAACAGATAGAACAGAATCGCGATTCCGAAAAGGTTGTAGATCGAGTATTCGCTGCCCTCCGGCATATTCAGTTCCCAATTCGGGATGATGCTCGTCCAGGCTTCACGGTTGGTTTCGATGGTTTGGTACGTACCGTCATTCATCGGCACCGAAACCGAAAACGTCTCGGGGATTGTGAACTGGGTCATGCACATAAAGCAGATATAGATGATGGTCCCGAAGATTAACACGCCCTGGAAAACATCCGTCCACACCACACCGTACAGGCCGCTGGCGACCGTGTAGATCATCGCCAACACGATCATCAACGACGCGGCCCAAAACTGTGGCTGCATGCCCCAAAAGGCCGGTATGCCCAAGAACTCCGCGATAAACTTGCCCGAACCGATTGCAAAATAGGTCACCATCGCTGTCGTCGTGATCAGCGACGTGATCGCCGCGATCAGCCGTGCCAGGTTACCTTCTGGTCCCGTGCCGAATCGGAAGTGCATCCACTCCGC
>CAYTDF010000654.1:0-1356 GCA_964436365.1 uncultured bacterium
AGACCAGGACCGCCTCAGCCAAGGAGGCCTCGGTCAGGTCGGCCCCGCTCAGGTCCGCCTCTCTTAGGTCCGCCCGTCCCAGGTTGGCCTTGAACAGGTTGGCCCGCCGCAGGCTGGCGTACCGCAGGTCGGCCTCGGTCAGGTTGGCATCGGTCAGGTCGGCCTCTGTGAGGAAGGCCCGGTACAGGTCCGCCCCGGACAAGTCCGCCTCGCCCAGGTCAAACCCGCTCAGGTGCATTCCGCGCAGGACTTGCCCACTCAGGTCTACTCCCCAAAATCGATATTCACCTCTTCGAACGAGTTCCTCCAGCTGGTGCGCGTCCAGCATCGTCCCTCTCAGGTCTTCCCCGTCCAGGTGGACGCTTTCCAGGTCGACGTCTCTCAGGTCGACCCTGTCCAAGACCGCCCCTCTCAGGTCGACATCGGTTAAGACCGCACTTCTCAGGCTCGCCCGGGTCAAGTCCGCCTCGTACAGGTTCGCCTCGGTCAAGTCCGCCCCGGTCAGGTCGGCTCTGGTCAGGTAGGCTCTGGACAGGTCGGCTCTGGACAGGTCGGCTCTGGTCAGGTCGGCTCTGGTCAGGTCGGCGTCAGTCAGGTCGGCTCTGGACAGGTCGGCTCTGGTCAGGTCGGCTCTGGACAGGTCGGCGTCAGTCAGGTCGGCTTCGATCAGGTCGCAGGAGGGACACTCTTTCGTGCTCAGTATCCGCTCGAGGTCCGCTGGATCGTACGCACGAGCGAGCGGTACAGCGAAGGCAATAACCCAGACTGCCGCCAGGTATTTTGGAAATGGTCTCGGTCTTTTCATAACGCTGATCCCCCATGTGGCACAGAGGTGGAACACCCCTGAAGAGACTCTCAGTACGAGTGTCAGCCCTTCCTATGGCGATGTCAACGGATTCCACAGGAAGTGTTTCCTCGCGTTAAGAATGGCTCAACCGGGATTTCTGGGGGGGGGCTTTGCTTCGTTGAACGGCGAAGGGCACGAAAAAGCGTGTTTGAATCACGGATGCCACGGAAATGATGGGGAAACACGGATTTCTTCACAGCAGGTTGATCTTTGATGCCGAACGCTGTGCTGCGACCAGATGCTTGTCATACCCAAGTGGAAAACTGTGTTCTGCACCGGCGCTGTATTTCTTTACCTGAAAGCAATTCCCAGTGCCACCCGGTATGGTCCCGTGCCCCTCGATACAAATCTGAACCTTACGGTTCAAATTCACTCGGGAACACGGGAAAGGGGGAAAATGGCACGTGAGTAGCGCCCGCGCCCTTCGCTGTGTTCCTTTCTTGAACGCAATGAACCAGTGCCACCCGGTATGGTCCCGTGCCCCTCGATACAAATCTGAACCTTACGGT
>CAYTDF010000654.1:1456-3500 GCA_964436365.1 uncultured bacterium
TCAAATTCACTCGGGAACACGGGAAAGGGGGAATACGTAGATATTTCGGTGGGTGAAGATCCCCGCGCCCTACGGGTTTATACAGAGATAGGTAGCTGGGCGGTTAGGCGTCGGTGCCGGTGAGGAGTTGGTCCTTATACTGCAACTGGTAGAGCCGGAAATAGACGCCACCCTCGGCCAATAGCTCCTGGTGCGTTCCCCGTTCGACAATCTCACCCAAATGCAGAACCAAAATCTGGTCGGCATGCTGGATGGTCGAAAGCCTGTGGGCAATCACCAAACTCGTACGGCCCTCCATGAGGTTCTCAAGCGCACCGACGATCAAAGCCTCGGTCTCCGTATCAATACTCGATGTGGCTTCGTCAAGCAACAACAGACTGGGATTGTAAGCCAACGCCCGGGCGAACGAGAGCAGCTGACGCTGCCCAACCGACAAGGTCGCACCGCGCTCCTTGACCTCCTCATGGTAGGTCTCCGGCAGCCGCTGGATGAAACGGTCGGCCCGCACCAACTCGCAAGCCTCCCGGACCCGTTCGTCGCCGATGTCCTGCCGGTCGAGACGGATGTTGGAGGTAATGTCGCCCGAAAACAGGAAGACATCCTGCAAAACCAAGCCGATGTGGCCGCGCAAAACACTCAAGTCCATCTCGCGGAGATCGACACCGTCGACGAGAATTCGACCGCGCTGGGGATCGTAGAAACGCAAGAGCAGATTAACGATGGTGCTCTTCCCCGCCCCGGTCGCGCCGACAAACGCCACACGCTGTCCCGGTTCGATGTGGAAAGTCACGCCGCGTAACACCCACTCGTCTTCCTTGTACGCGAACCAAACATCCTCAAACTCAACCCTGCCCTGGAAGGCACCCTCGGGGGCGCGCGGCACTTCGGGCACAGGTATGAACTCGTGAGTATCCATGAGTTTGAAGATGCGCTCGGAAGCGGCCATGGCGGCTTGGAGGATGTTGAACTTGTCGGCCAGATCGCGGATCGGTTGCATGAACTTCTGCGAGGCCCAAACGAAAACGAAGAGCGTGCCCACGACTTCCTCGCCGGGTCCCATGGTCCTCGGAAGAACGTAGGACCCCACTCCAAGGATGGCGACAATCACCGCCGCACCCAGAAAATCGACCGTGGGGAAGAAGATCGCGAAGTGACGCATGCCGGCGATGTTGGCGCGGGTATGATTGCGGTTCAGCTCTTCGAACTGAGCCGATGCCTTCTCTTCCTGCGCGAAGGCCTGGACCGTGGCCATGCCGGTGATCTGCTCCTGTAGATGGCCGTTGAGATTCGAAAGCCAACGGCGCACTTCGCGGAAGGTGTAGCGGACTTTGATCTTGAAACGGATCGAAACCAAGGCGACCAGCGGCAGAACCGCGAAGGTGACGAGCGCTAAAACCCAGTTCAGATAGAGAAGCAGCCCGGCCAGGGCGACGAGCCGGAGTAGATCGGAGGCGATGTTGACGACACCGTTGGCAAAGAGACCGTCGAGCGCCTCGACATCACTGGTGAGCCGGGTCAGTACCCGCCCGACCGGAGTGTTGTTGAAGAACTTGAGTGAGAGGTGTTCGAGGTGAACGAAGAGCTCATTCCGCAAGTCGCGCATGGCTCGCTGACTCATCAAGTTGACGACCATGAACTGGCCGTATTCGAGAAGCAAGACGGCCAAGAGCCCGACGGCGAAAAGTGACAGGACAACCAAGAGGCCTTCTCGGTCGCCCTGCGCGATGTAGCGGTCAAAAATGGGACGCGGGAGATAGGTGACGAGACTGTCGACAAGAGCCACGGAGAGCTGAAGCACAAATGCCCAGACGACCAGCCGCCGGTAGGGGTAAAGATAACGAAGCAACCGTATGACAAGTACGCGGTCGTACACTTTCCCCATGATCTCGTCGTCATGAAAGCGGTTGGAAGCAGCCATGGGCGAGAGTGTAACAGCAGAGAGTGGATTCTAAGGAGATTCCCCTGTTTCACCGGGCCATTCCATCCGAGCGAGGTTCATCTAGGCTTTCAATATCCTCGTGAGCCGCCAGCCCTCACGGCTCGG
>CAYTDF010000655.1:0-3498 GCA_964436365.1 uncultured bacterium
CGGGTCGGATTATCTGGAAGTCGGGAGTTTCATCGGACTCGCAGCGGTCACGGGCAGCGCGATTCGTATCGAGAACGCCGCCCCGGAACACCTGCGTATGATCCTCCACGAGTTCGCACGCATGGGGATCGACATCGAGAGCGACGGCCAGGATATCGTCGTTGCGGCCGATCAGGAGATGGCGACACGTCCAGATGTGGGCAATCCTACGGTCAAGATCGACGACGCCCCCTGGCCGGGATTCCCCGCAGATTTGACCAGCATCGCAGTGGTGGTGGCGACTCAAGTCCAAGGGACGGTGATGGTTTTCGAAAAACTCTTTGAAAGCCGCCTGTTCTTCACGGACCGTCTGATCGGCATGGGAGCGAATATCATCCTCTGCGATCCCCACCGGGCCGTGATCATCGGCCGCTGCAAATTACACGGCTCGCAGATGTCCAGCCCGGATATCCGCGCGGGCATGGCTCTGCTGATCGCCGCACTCTGTGCGGAGGGCCGGAGCGTGATTCAAAACATCGAGCAGATCGGCCGTGGCTACGAACGTCTGGACGAGCGCCTTTCGGCCATGGGCGCACGGATCGAGCGTTCGGAAGATTGACCGGGCAGAGCCTTCGAGAGACGCTGTAGCATGTCTAAGACGGTAGCGGAGATTGGAGAGTCAGCCCTGCTGGAGAGGCTCCGCGCGATCCTTGGGGATGGCCCGGAAGACCTGTTGATTCCCAACGGGGATGATGCGGCAGTCTTACCCAACCGTGGCCGTCTGGTGATCTCAACCGATGCGGTGGTTGCGGATGTGCACTACCACGCGGAGCAGACCGAACCGGAAGATATCGGCTGGAAAGCACTCGCGGGCGCGCTGAGCGATCTCGCCGCGAAGGCCGCCGATCCATACGCGGTGTTGACAACCCTCGCGCTGCCCCCGGAAACGCCCCTCGACTGGGTGGAGAGGGTGTACGAGTCGTTCGCGGAGCGAGGCCGGGTATGGGGCGCACCGATTATCGGTGGCGATGTCGTGCGCGCGCCCACGGTGATGATCGACGTCGTAGCGCTGGGCTGGCTGCGTACACCCCAGCCGATAACCCTCATAGGCGCTCAACCGGGGGACGCGATCCTGGTCACGGGCACGCTCGGCGGCGCAAGACTCGGATTGCAGCTCTTCGAAGGCCGGAGTGAGGACGGGCTCAAGCGCGAATGTCTTCAGACCGCGCGGGAGCGGTTCCTGCGTCCGGTACCGAGACTCGATGAATCACAAGCCATCACCGACCGCGTCGCCCCCACCGCCATGACCGACGTGAGCGACGGGCTCGCCAAAGATCTGCCGAAACTGGCCCGCGCGAGCGGTGTCGGTTTCCGAGTCGATCTGAAAGCGCTTCCCACGCTCGGCCCGGATGACGAAAACGCGTGGATTGGGGGCGAGGATTACGAGCTTCTGCTCACCGTTCCCAAGTCCGAATGCGAACCGCTTCTCTCCGCATGGGACGAATCGGTGCCCCTGACTCGGATTGGGGAGATCAGGACTCTCGATGAGGGATGCCATGTAGAGGGTCTCTCAGGAGAACTCCCGGGCTTCGAGCATTTCATGTAGCACACCACACAATTATTCGGGTAGGGGAAAAAAGGGGTTGACAAGTTTATCTTATCGTGTACAGTTGTATTCGTTCGCTTGATTCTGTATCCACAATTGGAGGTTTCCAATGTCCGATAGGCAACCTGAGACACTGAGTGCGTCTGAGTGGAAAGTGATGAAGATCGTCTGGGAACTCGGCTCCTGTGCGGCACGAGATGTGTACACGGTCACCCAGGAGAAGTACGGCTGGGCACCCGGGACAACCAAGACCTTTCTCCGCCGCCTGGTGGAGAAGAGTCACCTCACCACCACTCAAATTGGCAACTCATTCCTCTACAAGCCCGCAAGTTCGGCACTCCAGTCGCTCAAGAGCGCCGCAGACAGCCTGTTGGAGAACGCGTTGGAGGGCACAACCGCCCCGCTTGTCTTCCACATCGTGAAGGAAGGGAAACTCTCGGGCAAGGACGTCGCGGAGTTGCGTTCGTTGCTCGAGTCGTACGAATAGGGCGAAGCAGAGAAAGAGGAGTGAGCCATGAATGCAACCGAAACGTTCAACCTCTGGTCTCAAGGGTGGGCCAGGTTCATGGGACACGGCCTGATCGAGTCGACAGTGCTCTTTGCTTTAGTCGGCGGGTTATGGCTGTTGCTGAGAAATAGGAGATGGGTCTCCGCTCAACTCGGCTATGGCCTGTTCCTCTTGGTGTTGCTCAAACTGGTTATTCCCGCACAGTTCTCGATTCCAGAGGTCATTTCATCTCTGTTTCCAAGAGTGCCGATAAGCGTCACAGAAGAACTACTAGAATCATACACGTTCGAGTTATTGAGGTTCGGCGGACTGAGTGAAGAAGCGTCGAGCGCCGCAGTGATTCCGAATCGAGCGATAGAGGTTCAGCCTCAGTTCGCGGTAACCTTACCGACCGTACTCATGCTGGGCTGGGCCGCGATTGTGTTGGCGTTCCTGATCCGGTTCTGCTGGGTGGAATGGCGCACCCGGCGGATGTTCCGGGATACGACACCGCTGGATTCACAACAAATACGGATCGATACACAGAACCTTCAGCGGATCGCGGGTGTGAAACAACCGATCCGATGGGTTACAGGGTCGTGGGTGAAATCGCCGATGACGTTCGGGCTCTTCCGGCCGATCGTTGCGGTCCCGCCGGGGATATCCGAAGAGTATACATCCAGCCAAATCCGCTGGATCTTGTTGCACGAGTTGGCGCACATCAAACGGCGGGACGCCCTGGTTTCGAGTTTCCAGAGGATTCTGCAGATTCTGTTCTTTTTTCATCCCATCGTTTGGCTGAGCAATTGGACGATCGATCAACTGCGCGAGTTCGCCTGTGACGACATCGCGCTTTCCAATAGCGAAACGGCCCGAAAGGATTGCGGCGAGGTGTTCTTGTCCGTCGTTGCTCAAGCAAACGGCCTGCCGACGGTCATTCCCGCCACGCTGGGGATCATCAACTACAAGACGACCATCAGGAGGAGACTCATGAGAATTCTTGACAGCAAGAGACATCTGCAAGCCAGACTGTCCGTTCGGGAAATCGTGTTCTTGGCTCTCGCGTTTCTTATCGCTCTGCCTTTTGCGACGGTAGCGACCGGTGACGAGAAACAGGTCGATGGCACGACTGCGCCCAAGAGCCTAACGGTAAATACGTACGAGGATTTAGTCACCCTGCTAGAAGGCACGCTTGAATCCCTGGAACCGATCGTCTGTGTCTACACGGTCAGCCGCGAGCGGACGCCGGATAAGGAACTCGGATTTCGTTCCATCGCGATAACCGGCCATCACGGAAGGAAGAGACTCTACGAAGAGCTCCAAGAGTACGGCTTCGAAAAGCACAGACGGCAGAACGCCGAGTTTACCCACTTTGGCTTGATCAGTGATGGCCAGACAACAAAGGGATATAATTGTATTCAGGGAA
>CAYTDF010000656.1:0-3496 GCA_964436365.1 uncultured bacterium
GACTACTTCATGGAGACGCTTCAGCAAGGCATCACAAGGGACCATCGCACTCTTTCCCAGGAATCGCTGGAAAAACTGGAACGCTACTCTTGGCCCGGCAACGCACGCGAGTTGCGAAACGTGATCGAGCGGGCAATCCTGCTCGCGCGCGGGCCGGAAATCCGTGTCGACGATCTACCACCTGAGATCGCAGAGAGCACGCACCAGCACGTACAGTTCGAAGGTCGGGAGGAAGGCGACCCGTCTCCCACTGGTGGAAGATGGGGTCCCCTCGAACTCGGCGAGCGCAATCAGATTCTCGAGGCCATACAGAAATCCGGGGGCAATCAGAGCCGGGCGGCAAGACTCCTCGGCGTGTCACGTGACACTCTCCGCTACAGGCTGAAGAAGTTCTCAATTCCGACCTAGAATGTGCCCAGAAGGCCTCCCCTCCCCGACACCACATAGGGCAAATAACCCACCGCTGGGGTAAATAACCCACCGAGAGCCCCATGCCTAACCCAATCCAGGGCTGGAGATTCGCCATTGGGTCGGCGTCATCAGATGAGGTAGAATGATCCCTCAGAATGAAACGAACAGCCCCTCAACAGCGATTTCAACCACTTCGCCCACAGAATCTTCTTCTGTTTCTCATTTGTCTCTGCCTCATCACACTCGTAGCGG
Organism: uncultured bacterium; assembly: GCA_964436365.1. Taxonomy (GTDB): domain Bacteria; phylum Hinthialibacterota; class Hinthialibacteria; order Hinthialibacterales; genus CAYTDF01. The sequence continues at coordinate 664 of CAYTDF010000656.1, forward strand.
GAACCGCGCCAACCGCAGCGGCCGCGCTGGTGCTGTGTAGTTCGGGGGAGAACGATCTGTACCAAGTATTGTGCGCCAACGGCGTTGCGACAGAGCGTTACGACCGGGCCGTCAGCGCAGTCGAAGCCGCATCGCCTGGATCGGGCGTTCTGATCCTCGCCGACGGTTATCCAGGCGCGACGACCGAAATTCCAGACGCCGTCTTCGAACGAGCGGTGGAGAAACACCTGCGGCTCTATGTGGAGTACCCCTCGGCGCTTCCCGAACTCATCGCCGGAGAACCGCGCCGCACAAAGTACGAGCGTGCGGTCGTCGCATCCGATATCTTCGGCAAATCGCTTGCGCCATTGCGTGTTCTAGCGATACACGACTGCCATTTCGTTCCCTATGAATCGGATGCTTCGCACATCGTCGCCGCCCGTGTGGCTGGCTTCGATACCGCCGTCTTCGGTCTCGAGAACACGGAGACATTTCCCATTCTTTTCGAGCATCCCAATGGCAATGCACTCGTCTCCACAACCAAACTGAGTCAGTTTGTAACCGCCCGCTACGCCCCAAAGGATGCCTGGCAAGCCATCTGGCAAGTGATACTGAACTGGGTGCAGCCCGATGGTGCGTTGCCGCTTCTCGATTGGGAGACGACCGTCGGCCCCACCTATGGCCGAGATGAAGAACTTCCCCCTGACGCCGTGAAGAAGGCCGTCGCCCGTGGCATTGACTGGCACACAACCGCCAGGCTCTTGCCGCACGAATCGTGGAAAGAGAAATACCATGAGTTCCGCAAACTGCTCAAAGTCGACCCCAACAATCCGGTTGCGCAACGGCCCGATCCGCAGTGGCCTTCGGGCGACGGAGAATGGGGTCTGCTGGAAGGCGTCAGTTCGAACATCCAGCACGACGGGTATCAACCGATCCGCTGGTGGTTTCGCTCCGATTCCATCGGCGAGAGTTCGCTGGCCTTCGCGCTACGGTCCCGGCTCGATGGAGATGAACGCAGCCGTCGTGTCGCGGCCAATCTGTTGGATTGGCTCTATTTCAAATCCGGGTTGTTTCAGAACGATCGGGAAAAACCGAACTACGGTCTGCTGCACTGGGCTTGGGACAGCCTTTCGCTTTACGGCGACAACGATGTGAAGGCCATCCTGGGCTGTATGGGAACGGCCGCTCTGCTGGATACGGCGCAGTGGGATGAGGTCCTGCTCGCGGACATTCTCGCCAACTTCCGCACAACGGGTATCTACGGATACCGAGGCCGGGCGCTTAACGACACAGAGCTGCTCAGTCGCGGTTGGCAGCACTACTGGCGCGCCGAAACCATCCACTATGCGCCGCACTATCAGGCCTGGATATGGGCTACGTACTTATGGCTTTACGACAAGACCGGCTACGAACCGCTTCTCGAACGCACCCGGAACGCGATTCGGATGATGATGGAAGCCTATCCCGACAACTGGCGCTGGACCAACGGCATCCAACAAGAGCGCGGCCGCATGTTGCTTACCCTGGCCTGGTTGATCCGTGTGGATGACCGGCCCGAGTACCGAACGTGGCTGAGAACGATTGCCGAAGATATGCAAAAATGCCAAGACGCGTGCGGTGGAATCCGCGAGGAATTGGGCGAGCTGGAGAAAGGCGGATACCGGCCTCCGCAGTCCAATGATGAGTATGGCTTGCACGAGGCGTCGCTGATTCAGGAGAACGGCGATCCCGTCGCGGACATGCTCTACACCTGCAACTTCACGTTCCTGGGGTTGCATGAGGCCTACGCGGCGACAGGCGAAGCGCAGTATCGCGAAATGGCCGACCGGCTGGCCGATTTTCTGGTCCGGATCCAGGTGCGGAGCGAGCGACATCCCGAGTTGGATGGCGGTTGGTTCCGCGCCTTCGATTACGAGCGGTGGGATTATTGGGGTTCGAACGCGGATGCCGGTTGGGGCGCTTGGAGTATCGAGGTGGGCTGGACCCAGGCCTGGATTCCCACCGTGCTTTCGATGCGGGAACTCGATCTGAATCTTTGGGAGATGACCCAAGAGAGCCGGATCGGGGATCACTGGGAGAAGTACCGCCAGATCATGCTCCCGGAAGAGGAACTCAAACTGCCGGAACCGGGCCCGCCGGAACCCCGCTAACCGAATCGCTTGTCGCCGACGTCCTGGCCCGGCCAGCAAGCGCGCTGCCTCCGCATCCGTCACTCCTCCGCTTCCACGCCGAAGAAGGCGAAATACATCATATCCATTCTGCCGCGTGACGGACCGAGATGAATCTCCCCCGGTTCGAACTCCTTGCAGAAGACCGCATACTTCACACCTTCCTCATAAGCGGGTACATCCGTAGCGATACTGTCTCCCGTTGGCTGAAATCCCTTGAGCCACTCCGGCATGCCGGTTGAATCCCAGTTGAGATCGATGACAAACTGACTGATAGCCACGAACACGCGGACCGGATCCTTCGCAGACAAAGCGAGATCGAAATCCTTCTTCCAAACTTGCCCATGACCCATCGTGGTTTGAAGCAGAGATAAGCCTTCCAGTTTCTCTGGGACGTGCGTGAGTTTGTATGTGCGATCCGTGAATGGCATGGCTCCGCTTCTGAGGCCGTCGCGGACGATCGAATAGGTCTCTGTCGGCTCCCGGAGATACTTGAGATATTCGGGCAGCTCCGTTCGATAGAATTCAGTCGTAGCCTTTTCATACGCTTCATACTTTGCTTTATCCGGCACGCCGACCAGTTCCACATCCGCGCCTTTCAAGGTCTTGGGAAGCGTCAAAGGTGGGGCGCCTCGTTTCTCTTCTTCTTTCTCACCGACCGTAAAGTTATCAACAATCCAGTACTG
>CAYTDF010000657.1:0-3490 GCA_964436365.1 uncultured bacterium
CGTAAATGTTCGAATATATCCGATTTATTCAAAGATATCCCCTCATTGGAGACAGAAAGCGGTATCCCACTCCATCTGCAGCTCCAGGAGATTATCCGTTGTGAGATCGAGTCCGGGGCCCTGCCGGTCCACTCGATGGTCCCGACAGAGAACGAGGTAATCGCGCATTTCGGTGTGGCTCGCTACACGGTGCGTCAGGCCTATCAGGCGCTGGTAAACGTCGGACTTCTGGAGCGGATCCGAGGCAAAGGCACCTTCGTGCTCGCGCGTACCGAAGGTTCTTCGACAGCGACCAATCGGGACTGTGAATCCGTCGTTCTTCTGGCCCCCCAGAACTACGGTGAAGGTGATCACGGGATCCTGATCTACAACCTGATCTCGGCGGTCCAGGAGCGCGACACCACCGCCTCTGTTTGCCTGATCGGCAGATCCCTGAAACTGACTCTGCGAAGCCTCGACCGAGCCCTACAGCAAAATGTGTCAGGAGCCATTATCGTTCCTCGTTGGGGAGGCGAGCAAGTCCAGGCAAGCAATCACAAGATCTGTGACTTTCTGCGCGAAAAGAAGCTGCCGCTGGCGATCGTCGATATCCCCCTGAGGGGAGTCGAAGCCCCCTCCGTGAGCAGCGACAACCTGCAAGGAGGCCGTTTGCTGGGACAGCACTTGCGAGAGATGGGGCACAAGAGAGTCTTGGTGGTTGATGATGCGGGGAACCCACCGAGCGAAGATCGAGCGCAGGGCCTGGCGGAAGGCCTAGGAGCCACGCCAAACGTGATGCTGTATTACAAGGATATCGAGGGGGACTTTGAGCGGAAGATGAGTGCGGAACTGGGAAGACCGGAGAAGCCGACGGCTGTTTTCGGCGTGCACGACAAAGTCGCTTGCCAGGTACTCGCGTTTCTCGAACAACAAAGCGTCCGCGTCCCCGATACCATCAGCGTGGTTGGGTACGACAACCTGAGTTACTGCCAACATCTCAGGGTCCCGCTGACCACGATCCACCAGCCCTTTGCCCAGATATGCTCGGAGGCGGTGGACCTGCTGACGGATCAGATTCAGAGCCGATCCCATCGGCCGACCGCGCTTCGTTTGCCTGTCCGGTTGGTGGAACGGTCGTCGGTCCGTGACATGCGCGTACGGTCGACAGCTCCCGATTCTCAAGAGGACCTTGCAGAGCGGATATGAATCTGTACAGTTTAGTGTGTACCAGCAAACCAGAGCTGTTTTGGTCTTCCGTGTGGCCCCTTTCCGATGACGGTTCGGCGACCTTAAGGCTGACGATACTGAAGCAGCGAAAACACATACGAAAGAGGATGGCCAATGAATAACAAGAAAGTGACCCGCCGTATCTTCCTGATGAGTAGCGGCGCGGCCATGGCCGGGTGCGCCACAGGTGGGCAAAAATCCCTCGCGAAGCTTGGGTACGAGTCGCCCAACGAAAAACTAAACGTGGCCGCGATCGGTTCGGGCGGAAAAGGCAAGGGAGACATCGGCGCCTGCCGGAAAGAGAATGTCGTCGCCTTGTGTGACGTGGATTGGGACCGAGCAGCCCCTACATTCGATCGGTTCCCGAAAGCGAAGAAGTACTGGGACTACCGTGAGATGCTGGACAAGGAGCCGAGCATCGACGCGGTGACGGTTTCTACGCCAGATCATACCCACGCGCCTGCCGCCATGGCCTGCATCAAGCGTGGGAAGCACGTCTTCGTTCAAAAACCGCTCACACATACGGTGTATGAAGCCCGTGCGCTGGCCGAGGCGGCCCGCGAGTATGGCGTCGCCACCCAGATGGGGAACCAAGGCCACTCCGGTAACGGCGTGCGCGAACTGTGCGAGATGATTTGGGACGGCGCGATCGGCTCGATCCGCGAAGCGCACATCTGGACGAATCGTCCGGTCTGGCCGCAGGGCAAGATCACGCAACCTCTCCCCGCACAACCGGTTCGGGAATCGCTTAACTGGGATCTTTGGTTGGGCACAGCGCCGTACCGTCCGTATAACGAAGATTACCTTCCGCACGACTGGCGCGGCTGGTGGGATTTCGGCTGTGGAGCGCTGGGCGATATGGCCTGCCATATCATGGATCCGGCGAACTGGGCGTTGCGGCTAGGCAGCCCAATAAGTGTCGAGTGCGTGTCGCAGGTCGGGAAGAACGAACAGACCGCGCCGATCAAGTCGGTGATTCGGTACGAGTTCCCCGCGCGGCAAGGCATGCCCCCGGTAACGGTCTATTGGCACGACGGCGGAAACCTTCCTCCTCGTCCTGAAGGTGTCGCGAAAGGTGTGAAGCTCGGCGACGGCCGGAACGGCTCGCTGTTCATCGGCGACGACGGTATCCTGACGACGGGCGAATACGGTGGGAATTCTCGAATCATTCCCGATGAGAAGATGAACGACTACAAGCAGCCCTCGCCGACAATCCCCCGGACCCATGGCCATGCCAACGACTGGCTGCAAGCCTGCAAGGGCGGTGTGGCCGCGTGCTCGAACTTCGACTACGCGGGCCCGTTCAGCGAAACGGTGCTGCTAGGCAATCTCTGCCTTCGCTGCGAAGGGAAACTTCTCTGGGACGGCGAGAAGATGCGAGTCACCAACAACCGTCAGGCGAACAAGTTCGTCCATACGAAGTACCGCAAAGGTTGGAGTCTCTAAGAGATGGATTACGCAGAGACTCGCGCGGCCTTTCGCGTTTGAGAAGCAAGCCGATCCCGACCGCTTCCCGGCCGGGGTCGGCTTTTTTTGTTTGACGAGTGGGGAGACGACGCAAAACAAGAGCTTCCGGCTTCTGCCACCGAGGAAAGTTCTTATTCCTTGGGAACAAACGAGACTCGAGAGGAAATAGACCATGAATCGATCCTGGCTCATCCATTTCGCGGTTGTGGTATCCCTATTCGGCAGTGTGAGCGATCTGACAGCGCGTGAGACGCTGCCTCTGAAGGCGAACTGGTCTTTGCAGTCTTCCGCAGAGATCGAGGCGAAAGGTGAAACACTCTCGACGCCGACGTTTGAACCGAAAGGTTGGTACACAACCACGGTTCCGGCGACGGTGCTGGCCGCGCTGGTCGAAAACGATGTCTATCCCGACCCCTATTATGCGGACAACCTCAAGAAGATCCCCGGGTACCGCGACGGTCGGTGGCTGGTGGTTTACGAGGATAGCCCGTTCTATCCCTCGTGGTGGTATCGCACGGAATTCACCGTGCCCACAGCGTATCGAGGGACACACGTCGTGCTGCATTTCGACGGGATCAACTACCGCGCGAATATCTGGCTCAATGGGAAAAAGATCGCCGGTAGCGACGACGTGGTCGGTATGTTCAGGCGGTTCGAGTTCGATGTCGACGAGACCATCGTTGCGGGAAAGAAGAACGTGCTGGCGGTCGAGGTGATCTCGCCGGGACACTTGCCGGATAAAGAGTATCCCACCAAACAGGTCGAAGCCACAACCGGCTGGGACGACCATAACCCGTATCCACCGGATATGAATATG
>CAYTDF010000658.1:0-3486 GCA_964436365.1 uncultured bacterium
TTGCGGCATCGGAAAACGCTGAAATCGTCCGGCCCGAACCGTACACACCCCAGGAGACAGAGACGGTCACGGATGGCCCTCGAGATTTCGAGGTCGACGGGCTTCGCGTGATCCTCAATCCGAATCCCGCCAATGAGATCGTCGCCGCCGGGCTCTATTTCAGGGACAGCGTCGCCTACACAGGTACAGAGAAAGCGGGGCTCGAGTATTTCGCCCTGCAGGCTGCGACCAAGGGCAGTGAGAACTTCTCGAAAGATGTTGTTGATCGTGAACTGGCCGCCATGGGCACAGAGATCGGGGTCGATGTCGCGGCCGATTCAGCCGCGATGCGCCTACGTTGCCTGAAGCGTAACTTGAATCGGAGTTGGGATATCTTCACGGACTCGATCGAGCATCCGCTCTTCGATGAAAGGGAGGTCGAACTCATCCGGGAACGTCATCTCAACTCGATCCGGCAACGCAAGCAGGACCCAGACAGTTCTCTCGTCGAGTTGGGCCGACCGAATTACTTCCGAGGTCACCCCTATGCCGCCAATCCCGAAGGCACAGAGGAGAGCTTCGCGAGTTTTACCGTCGAGGACCTGAAGGCGTTTCACAAACAGGCCTTCGTCCGCGCCCGCGCCACGCTGATTCTCTCGGGAAATGTGAGCCGCGAAGAGGTGACCGCCCTGGTTCGTTCGGGATTTGCAGATTTACCTCAAGGGGAATACACGCCAGCCGAACTGCCGGAAGCGGGCGGTCTTCGCAAGGCCAAGTTGGTGACGGAGGAGCGCGAAATCCCCACAACCTACATCATCGGCTATCACCACGCGCCGTCCATCGATCACCCCGATTACCCCGCGATGGTCATTGCGGAGCGGATTCTGCGGTTGCGTCTGTTCGAAGAGGTGCGCACCAAGCGCAGTCTCAGCTACGCGCCCGGGTCGGGTATCTCCACAAGAAAAACCAACTTCGGGTACCTGTACGTCAGCACCACGCAACCGGAGACGACCGTCGATGTCATGCTCGGTGAGGTCCGGCGGATGATCGAGGAGCCCATTGAGGACAAGGAACTGCGCGACGCCAAGAACAGCGTCGTGACACGCGATCTGATGTCGAATCAGACCAACGCCGCGCAGATGGCGCGGTTGGCGCTGTACGAATTCGCGAGTGGGGATTGGCGGAATGCGGCTGGATTCCTCGAAGCGATCGAGGCCGTCCGTGCCACGGATATTCAGCGCGTGGCCAAAACGTATATTAACACATTCAATTTCGCTCTTCTCGGCGGCGTCTCCGAGACCGACGGTTCACGCTTTGACGGCTCACTCGGCGAGAAGTAAAGCGACGTTCAATCGGCCACAACCTCGGGAAGACGGCACTGAACGGTGGCCTCCGGTTGTTTTGCAACCGGAGGCCACAGATTCTTGACGAGAGGAATCGCAATCAAGAACGCGGTGCCGATTACTTGTGCAACGTCATGAGGAAGTCCTTGTTCGAGTCTGTCTTCTTCATACGTTCCACAAGGAGTTCGACGGCTTCGGAAGCGTTCATTTCGTTCAGCACCTTCCGAAGCAGCCATGCCAGCTCCAGCTCCGCCGGATCGAGTAGAAGTTCTTCGCGCCGGGTCTTGCTGCGATTGATATCGAGCGCGGGGTAGATCCGCCGCTCGGCCAGTTTACGGTCGAGATGAAGTTCGAGGTTACCGGTCCCTTTGAACTCCTCGTAAATAACATCATCCATACGGCTGCCGGTATCGATCAGAGCGGTCGCCATAATAGAGAGGCTACCGCCCTCTTCGATATTCCGCGCCGCGCCAAAGAATCGTTTGGGGTTGATCAAAGCCGAGGAATCGATACCGCCGGACAGGATCTTTCCGCTGTGCGGCACGACCTGGTTATAGGCGCGGCCCAACCGAGTAATGCTGTCGAGCAGAATCACGACGTCTTTTTGGTACTCGACCAATCGTTTGGCTTTCTCGATCACCATTTCCGCGACCTGAACGTGCCGGGCGGGCGGCTCATCGAACGTCGAGGAGATCACCTCACCCTTCACCATGCGTTGCATCTCGGTGACTTCTTCCGGACGCTCGTCGATGAGGAGCACGATGAGATAGACATCTTCGTGGTTCGCCATGATCGAGTTGGCGAGCTCTTGCAGCAGAATCGTCTTTCCCGAGTTTGGGGGTGCGACGATCAGGGCGCGTTGTCCTTTCCCCATCGGCGTGACGATGTCGATGATACGGGAGGCGATGTGCTCCTTGCCGCGTTCGAGCCGAAAGCAGTCGCGCGGAAACAGCGGTGTAAGGTTATCGAACAGCACCTTGTGCTTCGCGGCTTCGGGGCTTTCGTAGTTGATCTCGTCGACCTTCAGGAGCGCAAAATAGCGCTCGCCGTCCTTGGGAGGTCGAATGAGCCCGTTCACACAGTCCCCCTTCCGCAGACCAAAGCGGCGGATTTGCGAGGGAGAGACGTAGATATCGTCCGGGCCCGGAAGGTAGTTGTAACTTGAACTCCGCAGGAACCCGAATCCTTCAGGCAACGCCTCCAGGACACCTTCGCCCGCAAGCACGCCGTTATCGCCCTGCTGCTGCGCTTTGTGCTGGAAGATGCGGTAGATCAGTTCCTGTTTGCGTAGGCCCGCGCAATTCTCCACACCCAAATTATCGGCCAGTACGGTCAGTTCCGTCATCGTCCGGCTCTTCAGATCAGAGACGTCGACGCTGGCGAGATTCATGTCGGGATCCTTGCTCGCCGCCTTCCGGCCGGGCCTCTCCGGGGGTGAATTATGCGGACTGCCCCTCCGGCCAGGCGGTCGTTTCGGAGCGGGCCGCTCCTTCTTCACTTCCGCGACTTCCTCGACTTCCGCGACTTCCTCGACTTCCACCACTTCTTCCACCACCTCTTCCGATTGTTCCTCGACAGCGGTATCGACCGCCTCTAGGACTTCGGTCTTTTCAGGTTCGGGAGGAGGGCTTGTAGACTTCGTTCGAGTTCGTCGAACGACCCTCGATTTGGGACGACTCTTGTCGCCTGCCGGCGCTTTCGCTCTTCGGACCATTGTGCTTCCTCTCGTCGTTGCAGGTCTTCTTCAGACCATCCCCGAGCCACCCGAAGGCGCTCGGCTCTCAGTTCTTGCGGAGAGACGACAACAAGCAGTTCATCCAGTTTATTGTCCAATCCCCATTCCACGATTAAGGCCGCATCGATTACGAAAATCTCTGCACGGCTCTTTTCGTCGTTACGATACTCTTCTATTTCTTCATTCAGTCGTCTCACGAGTTCGGGATGAACGATTCGGTTCAAAGCCTTGAGTGCTTCGGCGTCACCGAAAACGATCCGTCCCAAGCACCCACGATCGATCTCTCCATCCTCGCTGAGAACGTCGCGTCCAAACCGCTCGATCAGCGGAGAGAAAACACCGGTGCCGGATTGCAGCAGAGCGTGACCGATTAGATCGGCGTCGGCACGCTCGGCGCCCTGCTTCACCAGCCATTCCGTGACGGCGCCC
>CAYTDF010000659.1:0-3484 GCA_964436365.1 uncultured bacterium
CCCGGGTCCATTCCATTCATCAGGCGTACTTCAGCCCCTCTCAGCAGAGATTCTTTCCGCTACGTGGGTGGGACAGGGAGGAGCGACCGTGCTCCTGCCTACCCTTCTATCCAACTTAATCATTTCGCCCTGGATCCGCATGATCTGGTTGAATCGCAAGTCGAGAGCTACAGCGCAAACAATCCCTCGATTTCCTTCCAACTGTCGGTCTCGATGATGGCCGCTCGGTCCATGTTGGCGATGTTGGTGTGTTCCAAACTGCGCCTCACCTCCACCAGTTCGGCGATGGCGGCTTTCTTCTCAGCCATCGATGTGTCCGGATTGTTGACCACCACAGCCGTGGCAGCGCACTGTTCCGCGTGGATCAGGCCCTGTTGGAGAAACACAATTCGGTCCACCTGTGTCGAAGCCTCGCTGTCCTTGGCGGCTTCGAGAGTTCGCGCAAGAATGGCCTGAGCCGGAGGAAACACCTCGGCGGGGTAGAGCTCGTCTGCCGCTTGCGCGTAGTGAGCGTACCGGCGAAAGTAGCCGCCGCGGCGAGATCGAATGGCCTCGGCTGCGCGCGGGCTGTTCTTGACCGCGTAATCTTCCCAGTACGTGAAGTACTCCTTCACCCCGTCGGCCGCGGGGCCAAACCCCGCGTAATACTCATCCAAGATCTCATCCACAGGCATCTCAGGGCGAACATGGATGCGTGAGAGCAGGTAGAGATTGGGCCCCTGCGCGGCCCACTGTCCTTGCAGTGAATCAAAGTCGGTCCCGGTCATGCCGTTCTTTGCATAGAACTGGAACGCATCGCCAAACTGGTGCATATAAACCAAGGGCATGGTGTAGCCGTCGAGAAACCAGTTGGGGCGGTAATGCGCGCTCACGCCGGTGCGCTGCCAGCCCAACCACTGCCGCTTGATCCATTCCTGCTCAGCATCGGTGCGTGGAAACCAGCCCGCCCACCGGAACCACGGCACAAACTCTATCACGATGTTCGGATGCAATTTGATGGGAGGTTCCGGTGCCCAGAAGCAATTCAAGTAGGCGTAGTAAGTGACTTTCACGTCGGGATCGATGGCTGAAGCACGGTCACGCACGGCCTGGGCAAAGCGGGCGTACCGGGTTCCCGCCTGCACCGGTTCGAAGGATCGCTCCAAACCAGCGGGCAGTTTGGCCGGATCCGTCGGGGGATCGTCCCACGCGAGGCACCTCTCGCAGACGCAAGAAGCGGAACCGTCACTTTCGCTGATGTCAATATTGATTGTTTCGCCCGGGTGCTTCTTGCGCATCTCTCCCCACAATTCCACGATCTTTGCATGGAGCCCAGGGGCTGAAACACACATGGATACCTTGTGGGGGCGATCTGGGTCCGCCGGACCGCGCCGACCGTTAGGCAATTGGTGGAACCACTCCGGATGCTCCTCCCCGTATCGCTCCCACCATCCGCTGAAGGAGTGCCCAGAGCCGAAGCGTCTCTGCGCGCGGTGGCTCGCCTCGGAACGTCCCATACGGTGCCGCCGCAAGAAAACGGTCTGATCGTGACCGTAACGTTTAGAGTGTTCCGGTGAGAAGGCCATGCGTTCGTTGGCCACGGCGAAGCCGCGGTGGCCAAGACCCGGCCGTTGGTTTCGCACGACGAAGCGCGGAATAAACCTCTCGTCTAACTGAGGAACGCGAATATCCATGTTGCGAGGGACAGACTCACCCAATTCGCCGGGCCATAACCAGCGCACTCCCAGCCAGCGTTCGAGAATCTCGTACACTCCCCAGAGCGTCCCGCTGTGTGTGTTGCCGTAGCTAAGCGCATCACCGGGCCCATCGTTGCCGACGATATACAAGTTGCCGTTCAACGTGCGCAATACGGCCTCCTCGCTGGCAAGGCCTCGCGAATCGATGCCGGCCACGCGTGCGGCCTCGGTCGCACCGATATAAACGGCGGGCCTATCAAGGGGCACCTTGAGGGGCTCGCGAACAATATCGAGTTTCGCTTTCGAAGCCTTTTCGACGTGGTATATCATTTCGTCTACAGCGTAGACGGCGATGGGCTCCGCGTTCGCCGGCAAGACAATAACCGCGGCAGGGGCGCCGTCTTGTACAAACTCAACGCCGGAAACCACTGTCAACGACGCGTAGACTCCCAGCAAGACCATCGAATGCATGGAACTCTCCTTGCAGATATTCTCGTTCTACACGAGGGCGACAAAAGACTTTGCCATCCCCCGCTGTCCAAAAAGAATCGGCAACTCGATTATTGTGACGTCAAAGGCAGCATAGCACTTTCGGCCAGCGTCGCCCCCAGTCACCCTCTCTAGTATGAAATGACCCTTGTCAAGTGTTCAGGCTCAGGTTTCCATTCTCTTCATTCCGATCCTTGTTGTGACACACTGGCGAACGAATGAATGCGGATGGCGAGGGGATCTTCGACGACGAGTCACTCAGATATTCGTGGATTACTCCGGTTGCCCGGTGCAGGGCCAACATGACCGTTATTCGTCGAGAGTCGGCGCTATCAGACAGCGTGAGTTGAGGATCCGTTACCGTTCCCGATCCCAAGAGAGGGACGCACGTGCACGTCCGTTGGCCGTTACTTCTGTCTTCGGGGAGCGTTAGTGCGCGTGAGCGACCAATCACCCGATCGTTTCTGGGACGGGGACAGGGAGAATGTGTGTTATGGACCCCAACGACAAACGTAATCTAATGGATATCATCAGGAACTCTCCGCTCCTCCGCATCACCCTGATTGCCTTCCTGGTCCTGTTGCTACAGATCCCGATTGCCTTGATTCACGTTGTGATCGGCGAACGGCAGAGCCGCCGTCATGAAGCGGCTTCGGACATCACCTCGAAATGGGGCAAACAGCAAACGCTGACGGGTCCACTGGTTACCATTCCGTATACCGTCGAGATATCTGAAAAGGACAGGGATGGGAACGTCACCACTCGCCGAGAGTTGCGACATGCGAATTTCCTGCCTGAGACTCTTCACACGTCGGGTTCGATCGATTGCGAGACGAGGTATCGGGGAATCTACAACGTTCCCATTTACCGCATGGCTCTTACTGTGAAGGGGGAGTTCTCCCGCCCTGACTTTAGCGGCTGGGGGATTGATCCAAGCCAGATTCTCTGGGACCGGGCTCATCTCTCGATGCGCATTTCCGACGCCCGGGCCATCACGGAACAGATTCAACTCACCTGGAACGGCGAGCAGGTCGGGTTTCTTCCGGGAGTGGGTGAGTTTGGGGGAGAGAACACCGGCATTCACGCGAATCTGAGGGGGTGCCTGGACGGCGACCGGTTCGAGTTCTCGTTCCCGCTCCACCTGAACGGGAGCGAGGGCGCGTTCTTCTCTCCCCTCGGGCGGGACACCATGGTGGAGATTCAGTCGAACTGGAGCGCACCGAGTTTCCAGGGCGGCTGGCTCCCCTCGGATCGCACGTTCAGCGATGACGGTTTCTCCGCGACGTGGAAGATTCCCTTTCTGGGCAGGGACTACCCTC
>CAYTDF010000660.1:0-3480 GCA_964436365.1 uncultured bacterium
TCACGAGCAGAAAACGGCCAATACCGTAACGAAAAGAGTGCATCGTGAATCGTCTTCTCAAGCGCATCGAATTATTCCGGGGTGGGCAGTTCGAACTCCATCATGTCCTGGGCGACCAAGACCTCGCCGTCGGGATGCTCGCGCTGCGCCTCCGCCTGGAGATCCGCGATGCTACCCGGTGTCTCCTTGGCATCGTAGCGAGGGCTGATATGAGTCAGGATCAACGTTTTCGCGCCCGCGAGCCGCGCCGTCCGTCCGGCATCGGCAGCCGTACTGTGGCCGGTCTTCCGCGCGAGGTCCCCGTCGAGTTCGTTGAGGAAGGTGGCCTCATGGACCAAAACGTCCGACCCTTCGGCCAATGGCATCGCCACTTGATCGTGGGCAATGTCGCCCACGACGGTAATCTTCCGCCCCGGACGAGGCGGTTCGACAAGTTCCTTGCCGTCCACACGACGGCCGTCTTCGAGCGTGATCGTTTCGCCGCGTTTCAGGCGGCCATACAAAGGCCCGGGCGGGACACCCATCTCTTTCGCTTTTTCGACCTTAAAGTGCCCTTCGTGAGGCGCTTCCACGATCGCGTACGCGGCTGTGGGGCCTCGGTGCCGAAGAAACTGACACTCCAAACGCAACGTGTCCGTTTCGCAAACCAGACCTTCTCGAACCGGGTGAACGAAGAGGTCGTACCCCGTGCGCGAACCGGTCGCTTTGAAGGTGGCGTCCAACCAGTCCTGTAGCGGGCGGAACCCGTAGACATCCAGAGGTTGGTCGACATCCTGTAACGCTCGGGAAAGAAGTAAGCCGGGGAGGCCGAAACAATGGTCGCCGTCGAGATGGGTAAGGAAAATCCGGTCCATGCGCGCCAGGCTCAGAGATGAGCGCAACAAACGGTGCTGAGTCCCCTCACCGCAGTCGAAAAGCCACCAGTTGCCCTGCTGGAGAAACCGAACGCCCATCGCGCTCACATTTCTCCGTAGCGTCGGTGACGCCGATCCGGTACCGAGAAAAACGATCTTCATCTGTTCTGGGTCTCTCTTAAATCTCTTCCGGTAGCGCGCACGAAGTGCCCGCGAGGGCCGGGCGCTCAGGTCTCGTCGATCGAAAGTAACTCGTGGGAGAACCTTGGGGTATCTCCAAAGAAACGTGACCGACTGCAAAACGCAGTGCCCGGTAACAGGCTGGAAACCCGTCGTATCCGAGGCTTGTTCCGGCGCGCGTGGAACGAAGAAAGAGAAACGATCGGGAACGGGCGCTGAAACGCTCAGTCGTAGGTGACGAGGCTGTGCATCGGAATCCCACCCAGTTTCTCGCGTCCGTTCAGGAATGTCAGTTCGACAAGAAACGCGGCTCCAATCACTTCGCAATCAAACTTCCCGAGCAGACTCAACACCCCGCCCAATGTCCCCCCCGTCGCCAGCAGATCGTCGATCACCAAGACACGGCTGCCAGGCTCGATGGCGTCGGTATGAATCTCCAGAGTGTCGGTTCCGTATTCGAGTTCATACGTTTCGGAATGGGTTTCGGCGGGGAGTTTGCCGGGTTTGCGGACAGGAACAAAGCCACACCCCAGTTCGACGGCGCACGCCGCCCCAAAGATAAAGCCGCGGGCCTCGATCCCCACCACGCGGTCGGGCGGAGCGGCACGGTACGGTTCCACGAGTTCCTTGACCGAAGAGGCCAACGCACCGGCGTCCTTTAGGAGTGTCGTAACGTCGATAAAGTTGATGCCCGGTTTGGGGAAATCCGGGACTTCGCGCATGATCGATTTGTAGTCCATAGTCTCTTCCCTTTTCGCTTCGACAGGCCGAGACGGCATCTATTCCACCATTGGGTCTAAAAGACGTCTTCGGCTTTGATTGTTTCTTCAATTTTCAGGCGCAGCTCTTCGAGGCATTTCTGTTCGATCTGCCGCACGCGCTCGCGCGTGATCCCGAGTTCCGCGCCGATCTCTTTGAGTGTCTTAGGTTCTGTCCCCCCTAACCCAAAGCGGAGGTTGATGATCTTCCGCTCGCGTTCGCCCAACTGCTCAACCAACTGAACCATTCGGCTATCCCGTGCGTCGAGAAAGATCTCCACGTCGGGCGGAACGTAGTTCTTGTCCTCGAACCGCCAGTGATGATCCTCTTCGTCGTCCGGCCCGACCAGGCTTTCGATCACGGCTGGCTGGAAGAAGAGTTCGGCGGTCTCATTCGCATTCTTCCCTTCGAGAGGCTTTTCCATACGAGTGAGCCGATCGGCTAGTTCCTCGATGCTGGGGTCGCGTCCCAACTCCTGGACCAGTTTCTTATGGCACTCGCGCGCCTTCTGCAAGTTTTCCATTTTGTGGGACGGGAGGCGGACCATGTGGCCCTGATTCTGGATCGCCCGGCCGATAAACTGCCGAATCCACCACGTCGCGTATGTGGAGAAGCGGAAGTTCTTGGAGACGTCGAATTTCTCGACGGCCCGGATCAAACCCAAATTGCCCTCTTCGATCAGGTCCATCAGCGAAAGGCCCTGATTTTGGTAGCGCTTAGCGATGTTCACGACAAGACGTAAGTTCGCAAGAATCAACTTACTACGCGATTCGGTATCACCCGCTTCAGTCTCCTGGGCAAGTTTCTTTTCTTCGTCCGCTTTGAGAAGCGCATACTTCCCCACTTCGCGCAGGTAGAGACCCACCAAATGGCTATCGCCGTGATCGTCGATGTAAGGTGCCATTTTTTCTCCAGGTGACCGGGGCCAGCCTCCAAAGAGTGTTCGACTCTCGATGCCGATGCCGACCGGTCACGCGGGTCTTCCACGCGCCTGTGGACAGTGATTCAGACGAACGCGCCAAGAGTCGGCCCGAGCGAGACAGGGTCGCACCTATGCAACCGCCGCTCTGGCGGTGCCGGGGCACAACTAACCATTCCCGGAAAGTCGCAGTGACACCGGCTCAACCACGAGGCAAAGCGGTTCGCCCCGCTTCGCTTCCAGTGAGGTTATCACGGAATAGACCCGCCCAGTAGTACGCGAACCGGCGCTCGAGGGTAACCACGCTCAGTCTTGGAAGGATAGGGTACATTTGTTCACGAACACCGTAACGGCCGCAGGCAGTGTCAAGATGAACTGTCTTCGATGGAGTACCGAGAGATCCTCTTCGGCGGGGTGCCAAGCTCCTCTCATTCGGCGTGGCACTATTCTGTAGAGGCAGGTCGGCCGCACGGATAAGCCTGGAGATGGCTGCAATCGTCCTTGAAAATGCTGCCGCGTTTGCGACCGACTGCTTAATCGTAGGTACTAGATCAGTGGTTACGAATGATCGAGTGGTATTTGTCATCGGTATCTGCGCTCAGACCGATACCGAAAACGTAGAAGCCCTACTTCTTGCTTTTTCGTTTCTTCGCCCGCCGGTCGGAGGCCTGGATGACTTCACAGACGGCTTTTTTGTCCTTTGGGGAGAATTTCATGGTATCCGCGAAGTGCCTCCCCAGTTGTTCCGCCTCACCATAGAAGACCTTA
>CAYTDF010000661.1:0-3464 GCA_964436365.1 uncultured bacterium
TTGGTTCAAGAGAAACCACCGGCCGTCGGAGAGACGATCGAGAATGCGCGTGCTACGACGGAGAGCGCCAAGCGAACGGCCCGGGATATCGAGCTCACCATGCGGGAGATTCGTCAGGGGGAGGGCATGTTGGGGCGGTTCATCAAGGACGCGACTTGGGCCGTCACAGCCGATGGGATTCTTCAGGGTGCGAGCGAATCGATCTCGGGAGTCAACACCGTTCTCGGCGGTTTGCTGAATAGTGTCGGCGAAGCCGAGTTCTATTATGAACTACGTGGTTTTGCGGACGACGAGCGTTTCGACGAGGATGAGACGCATCTACGTAACGACTTTTTCCTGGTCATGCCCATGGGAGAGACGTGGTCGATTCAGGTCGGCGCGAATACCATTGGGCCGGATACGAGTTTTGAAGCGCAAGTCGTCAAGTCGTTTGGGGTCGTGGCGCTTCGTGCGGGAGTTATCGAATCGGAAATGGCATTGGGTGCGGATGTGCAGCTCTGGGAACTGGCCACGCTGGAATTGGATGCCATCGGTCTAACTCATGATGGAGAGGAACGCATTGATATACATGGGCGCGCACCGATTCGATTCGTCGATGGGATGGCGATCTATGGTGGCGTCGTCGATGTTGGCAGCGAGAACTACGGTAATCTTGGCGTCTCCTGGCATTTTTGAGTTCGCGCGCGTACTCTTTTGAACGACGTTTTGGACTAACGGTTCGAATAATAGGCCGTTGTTGCGGCCACACGCAGTTTACTGTGTGATTTTGAGCGTGTGCTTTTGGACGTTCTTGTGAAGATCTCCTTCTATGGCAGCTAAACCTCGCAATCGATACGTTTGTCAGTCATGTGGGCACCGCGAACTCAAGTGGTTTGGGCGCTGTCCGAGTTGTCAGGAATGGCATACGGCCACGGAAGAGCGTGAAGAGCCGGAGAAGAGTGATACAACAACGCGGGAATCCGCGCTGCAGGGGCGGGGCGGGGGCGACCTCCACGCGGTGCCATTGAGTGAGGTCCCTCTGGATGCCGGTTCGCGGTATCCCACCGGCTGGTCGGAGTTCGACCGTGTTTTGGGTGGGGGGTTGGTTCCGGGTGGTGTGACCTTGGTGGCCGGTGAACCCGGTGTCGGCAAATCCTCACTTCTTCTTCAAGTTGCGGACAGTTTGGCGGCCCAGCACGGGCGCGTTCTGTATCTCAGCGGTGAGGAATCGGTGGCGCAGATCCGGTTGCGTTCCGATCGGTTGGGAATTCGGTCAGCGGAGTTGCTGGTGGGCGATGCCACGGAGGTGGAGACGATCGTCGCGGGGATACGCGAGCAGCGTCCGTTCTGGGTCATTGTGGATTCAATTCAGACCACTTTCTGGCGGCAGCTCAACTCCGCGCCGGGCAGCGTGGCGCAAGTAAGAGACTGTGCGGCTCTGTTGGCGCGTTTGGCTAAGGAGACGGGTGTTGCGATAGCCTTGGTCGGACAGGTGACCAAAGACGGCGCGATTGCCGGTCCGCGGGTGCTGGAACATCTCGTGGATACCGTGCTGTCGTTCGAGGGGGATCCGCACTCCAACTATCGAATCCTCCGGTGTATCAAGAACCGTTTCGGTCCGGCGCACGAGATTGGCCTTTTCGATATGGGCGAGGGAGGCTTGCGGGAGATACGCGCCTCATCGACCCTCTTTCTTGGAGGGCGGAATCAGCGCCCGCCAGGTTCGGTCGTGACTGTTGCGCTGGAAGGTCAGCGGCCGATCTTGGTTGAAGTTCAGGCGTTGGTGGCCCCGTTTCACGGCTATGGTTTTCCACGGCGTACGGTGACGGGCGTCGACGGAGGGCGTCTGGCGATGCTTTTGGCGGTTCTAGAGAAGCGGTTGGGGGTGCCCACTGGCACCTGGGACGTTTTTGTGAACGTCACGGGTGGGTTTACACTGACGGAACCGGCTGCCGATCTGGCCATGGCCCTGGCGGTTGTCTCCTCACATCGCGATGCTGCTTTGTCCTCTCGGACGGTGGTCTTCGGTGAGGTGGGGCTTTCGGGTGAAATCCGGGGTGTGCGCGGTGTCGAGCCACGACTCATGGAGGCGGCGCAGTTGGGGCAGGCCGATTGCTGTATTCCCCGGTCCGGATTGCCGGAATTGCCCGCCCGAATTGTTGATGCGGGGCGTGTCTTAGCCGTAGACTCCTTAGAGGAAGCCTTGAACCTGCTCATTCCTGACGATGGCGTATAGGACATGATACGAGCGAACCGAGACAGCGACACCAAGAGAGCGATCCCGTTTCTGATCGCGGCGAGAGCCATTTTCCTGATTCTGGCGTTTCAGATCGGGTACAACTATCGATATCATATCGACCCTTTCAGTCTTGAAAGCGATGCGCTTATCTCCGCGTTCACCTTCTTGTTGGTCGCTGGGATCCTGGTCTATATCGAAACACAGATCGAATACGCGTTTCCTCAGGAATTGATAATTGGGCTACTCGGTCTGGTCGTGGGGTTGACCATCGCTACGATCATTTCCTCGACCGTCATTCTCGACAGCACCACCCAAGGTGCGCGCATTATGCGGATCGGTCTTCATTTCATTTTGGGCTATCTGGGTACGGTGCTCGGTCTGCGGCACGCGGAGCGTTTTGATTTCTCCCTGGCCAGTTTCCTGGTTCCAGGGAAGAACCGTCTGCGAGAAGCCCAAATACTCGATACGAGCGTTCTCATCGACGGGCGGATCGTGGAAGTCGGTCGGTCGGGGATCTTGGTGGGGCCGGTCGTGGTCCCCCGTTTCGTTCTGGATGAGTTGCAGGCTCTCGCCGATTCCAGCGACCATCGAAAGCGCACGAAAGGCCGCCGCGGTTTCGATATTCTCTCCAAACTTCGTGAGGCTGAGTCCATCGATTTCGAAATTCTGGAACAGGACTTCGAATGGCTGGATGGCGTGGATCAAAAACTCCTGGCCATGGCCCGGCTGCACGACGGTCGGCTCTGTACGATGGACTACAATCTGGCGCGGTTGGCCGAACTGCAGCAAACGACCGTCGTGGATCTCAACCGGCTGGCGCAGGCCATCAAGCGTTCGGTTATTAGCGGTGAAGAGGTAGAAGTCGAGATTCTCCGAGAGGGGAAAGAAGAAGAGCAGGGTGTGGGATATCTCGACGACGGGACGATGGTGGTTATCGACAAAGGGCGGGAATGGATTGGAGAACGTGTCCGCGCCGTGGTGACGTCTGTCTTGCAAACGGCCGCGGGACAGATGGTTTTCGCCAAACGGGCTGACGATTCCAGTGAGATCGCTCAAATCGAAGAAGAGAGTCCCGAAGAGTTATCCCCCGAGGCGGTGAAGACTCCATGAGCGAGTTCTCATCGGATGCTCCTGAATCGCGCGTTTCGAGTGTCAGGACGGTCGAACCGGCAGAAGAGATGGGGGGCAGGGAAGTATTGCCCCTGGTTTCCGTGATTGTCCTCAACTACCAAGGCAAGGCGTTTAT
>CAYTDF010000662.1:0-3455 GCA_964436365.1 uncultured bacterium
ACGAGTGGTATCACCCCGATTATCGGAACGATATTCCGCGCTATGTCTCCGAGCATTTGCATCCGCAGGTCAAGGATCTGCTGACACGCTACGAACCGTCGATTCTCTGGGCCGACGGTGAATGGGAGCAGACCAGCGAAACCTGGAGAACCGAGGAACTTCTGGCGTGGGTCTTCAACGAGTCGCCCAGCCGGGAAGAGATCGTCGTCAACGACCGCTGGGGCAAAGACTGCCGTGGCCGTCACGGTGGTTTTTATACGTCTGAATACGGAAACACGTACGGTGCGGATCCGGTCGGCGCACATCACAAGTGGGAAGAAAGCCAAGGGATGGGCAGCTCGTACGGGTACAACCGCAACGAGTCCATCAACGACTACAACACGGCCACAGAACTGATTCATCTGCTGGCCGACGTGGTCGCCCGAGGCGGCAACCTGTTACTGGATGTCGGTCCGACGGCGGACGGCCGGATACCGGTCATTATGCAGCAGCGCTTGCTCGATATCGGTGAGTGGCTGGATGTGAATGGGGAAGCGATCTATGACACATCCGCATGGCGCGAGACCTCCGAGAGTGAGCGCCTCCGGTACACAAGCAAGAAGGATGCACTCTACGCGATCTGTTTCGACTGGCCGGGCGAGACGTTGACTCTCAAAACACCCAAGACGTCGAAAGAGAGCGTGGTCACCTTGGTCGGTCACGACGAACCTCTGCGCTGGCGTCAAGAGAAGAGCGGCGTTTGTATCGACGTTCCTCAGCTCACGATCGACAAACTCCCCGCACGCCACGCGTATGTTTTCAAATTGACGAATGTTGAATGATTTCATAATTCCCGATACCCCCACCGATCCGAGAAAGCCGCTGAAGGAGAAGAAGATGAGTACAACGTCGACAAGCGACACAAAAAAAGAAGGCGTATCCCGCCGAAAGTTCCTGAAGAGCACCGGCGCGGCGGCGACGGTTTCCGCGCTCGGTCAGAAGGTGGTGCTCGGCGCGGAATCGAACCGGAAGAAAGTCAGAGTCGGTGTGGTCGGCGGTGGTTTCGGGCGGTCCTTCTATTGGCATAAACATCCCGATTCGGAAGTCACGGCGATTTGCGACATTCGCCCCGAACGATTGGAGATTCTGCGCGAGACATTCGGGCCCGCCACCGAATACGACGATTTCCACAAGATGATCGCCGACCCCAACATCGATGCCGTCGCGGTCTTTACCCCCGCAACGCTGCATGTCTATCACGTGTGCAAAGCGATGGAAGCGGGCAAGCACGTCATCTCGGCCGTTCCGGCGGGCTGCTCGCTGGACGAGTGCGAGGAACTGATCGAAACCGTCAAACGCACCGGCATGCTCTATATGATGACCGAAACCAGTTACTACCGGCGCGAGATCATCTCCGCGCGAAAGATGGCGCGGGAAAAGAAGTACGGTACGGTTTTCTATGCCGAGTCCGAGTATCATCACGAAGGTCTGCTTTCGATCATGTACGACGACCGGCGCTTGCCAACCTGGCGGCACGGCTTTCCGCCCATGTGGTACCCAACCCACAACACGGGAATGATCATCCCAATCATGGGGGAACGTCTGGTCGAAGTTACCTGTACCGGTTGGGGAGACGAGCACGAGGTTCTCCGTACGAACGCTTACGGAAATCCATTCTGGAACGAAATAGCCTTTTTCAAGACCAGCGGCGGCCATTCGGCGCGGGTTTCGGTCTGCTGGCACATGGCCGATGGCACCTACGAACGCGGAGAGTTCTGGGGGGATAAACAGTCGTTCTTCATGCCCGAACCCCAAACTCCGGCACGGATCGCGTACGCGAACCCGGGACACCGCGTGGAAACGTTCGACATCCCCAAGCATTTCGAGTTGCTACCCGAAGAACTGCATGTCGACACCGGGCATGGCGGTTCGCATACATTCATCACGTACGAATTCGTCAGTGCCTGCCGCGACGGCCGCGATCCCGAAATCGATGTCTACGAAGCGGTGGCGTATACCGCGCCCGGCTTTTACGCCCATCAGTCCGCATTGCGTGGCGGCGAGACAATGAAGATCAAAGATTTCGGCTGAGGTCGGAGAGACCGGGCAGGGGTCTGCACAAACGGAAGTGCCGCATAAAAATACCGGGCCGGAACAGTTGAGAGGGACGTGCCACGCGGTGCGCTATTCGGTGATTCGCACCTGGGCGTAAGTCAGAGGCCGGTCGTCTGTGAAGTTGGCCGCATAACCGCCTTGGTTGTCGCCAAAGAGATCGACGGTATACGAAGGTTCGTTCCCCGCCCGAACCGACGCCAAACAGAACCGCGAAAACGCGGACCGAAACGGGATGGGAACCAGCGGTGGATTCTCCAGCCGCGGGTGAACCTGCATCAGCCAGTTCGCACG
Organism: uncultured bacterium; assembly: GCA_964436365.1. Lineage (GTDB taxonomy): Bacteria > Hinthialibacterota > Hinthialibacteria > Hinthialibacterales > CAYTDF01. The sequence goes on from CAYTDF010000662.1 coordinate 2,386, forward strand.
GGCCGTGCCCGCAGTATAGATCACCGCGTACACCTTCCCGTCGGGCGTTTCGTGAAACCGGGCATGCTGCGGGTCGCGCGCTTCCGTCCCGACGAGCAAGTCCCTTCGCTCGACGATCTTGCCATTCTTGACGACGGCGAGTTTCAGCGAGTTGAGAATCGACTTGCCCGGGAAGAACTCGTCGCGCAACAGAGCCGATTGCACTTCGCGCTCGGTATAAAGTACATAGGCCGCTCTTTCTGGCGATAGCCACAGGTCCTGATTGCTGATGTGCCCACCGGTCTCGTGAACCTCGGCGACAACCAGCGGTTCGGAAAAAGGCCGTTTGCGAGTCGAAGAGGTCGAACTGTAATAGAGCTCGCGGAAAACAAAATCCCACCGGTGCCCAGTTTTCTCCTTCTTGAACGCCCGCCACGTTTCGTTGGGCTCCGGCACATCGCTGATGGCCATCATGTGCGCGCCGCCCCCTGCCAACGCGGCCTGCGGGTATGCGGCGAACAAGGGAAACTCGATGATGCCCTCGTTCAGAGTCATGCCTTCGTTGTTCATCCAACACCAGTTCTGGCCTTTGACCCTCTTGTCGGTTCCCTTCACCGTTCGACGTCCGGTATTCAGCATGAGCAGTTCGCCGGTATACCGATCCACAGCGAACCCTCGGTACGAATGATCGGTGAAATGTGGATTCCCCGACCATTCCGGTTCCAGTAGACGGGTCGTGATGGGCAACATGCCGAGATCGAATTTCCGAATATACGGTTTACAGATATCGCCTTTCGTGCCGGGAGCGGTGAGGGAATCGTTCACATACATGAACAGGGTCTCTCTGCAACGCCCCAAGGGGCACGGTTCGCGTTGCCGGAATCCGTCCTCCTCGGCGAGAGTCTCCCATCGCTTCTCACCCGTGCGCCGCAACAGCCGCCACCGCGTATTGCAGTAAGGCTCGACATCGCGGTTTGTCTGTTGCTCGGAGACGTAGACGTCGTCGCCTTCCCGCACAATCTGGGTGCTTCCGTAACACCACAGCGGCCCGGCCCCGTTATTCGGATACTGAAAAACGAACACATCCTCCT
>CAYTDF010000663.1:0-2651 GCA_964436365.1 uncultured bacterium
TCGACCCGGGAACCATGAGCCCATACCAGCACGGCGAGGTCTACGTGACCGACGATGGCGCCGAGACGGACTTGGATTTGGGGCACTACGAGCGCTTCACGCACTCCACCGTGCTCCGCATGAACAGCGTTAGCACGGGGCAGGTCTACCAGAGCGTGATCGAACGTGAGCGCCAGGGGGGCTACTTGGGCAAGACCGTGCAGATGATCCCGCACATCACCGACGAGATCAAGAAACGCGTCGCTCTGGTGGCCGAGCGTTTCAAGCCGGACGTGCAGTTTGTCGAGATCGGCGGCACCGTTGGTGATATTGAGGGGTATCCGTTCCTGGAGGCGATTCGCCAGTTTCACCTGGAGGTGGGGCCGCAGCGCTCGTTGTTCATTCACCTGACTTTGGTTCCGCATTTGGGTGCGGCCGATGAATACAAAACCAAGCCGACTCAGCATTCCGTGGGAAAACTCCGCGAGATCGGTATCCAACCGCACATTCTACTCTGCCGGTGCCGCGAAAGCCTTACGCGGGATATGAAGGAGAAGATTGGGCTTTTCTGTAATGTTTCGGCCGAAGATGTCGTCTCTGCCCGGGATATTCACTCCACTGTCTATGAAATCCCGCTGGTCTATCAGCGAGAGGGACTCGACGAGTTGGTGGCCTCGAAACTCGGATTCCGCAAAAAAACGCCGAATCTCAAGTCCTGGAAGCGGATTGTAAACAAGATCGTCAACCCCAAACGCGACCCGGTACGGATCGCGCTGGTGGGCAAGTACGTACGCTTGCAGGACGCCTACCGGTCTATCCTCGATGCGCTCGTGCATGGCGGTATCGCCAACGACTGCAAAGTCGAGGTTTCCACGGTCAACGCCCAGGACCTCGAAAAGCCGGGTGGATCGCGGATGCTTGCTAAGTTCGACGGCATTCTCGTGCCCTGGGGGTTCGACAAACGAGGCTCCGAAGGGAAGATCAAGGCGATCGCCTACGCACGCAAAAAGAGGATTCCGATGCTGGGGATCTGTTTGGGGATGCAGTGTTCGGTAATCGAAGTGGCCCGAGATGCGCTGGGATTGAAGAATGCCTCGAGCACCGAGTTCGACGCCAAGACTCCGCATCCGGTGATTACATTGATGGATGAACAGCGGGAGATCGTGAATAAGGGTGGCACCATGCGGCTGGGCGCGTATCCGTGCGAGCTGACTCCTGGGACCAAGGCCTATGCCGCGTACGGAGAGGCCAAAGTTTCCGAGCGTCACCGCCACCGTTGGGAATTCAATCCCCAATACAAAGACGCGCTTCGCGATGTCGGGATGATTGTCAGCGGAACGTCGCCCGACGGGAAACTGGCGGAAATCGTTGAACTGGAAGATCACCCCTGGTTTGTCGGTTGCCAGTTTCATCCTGAACTGACCTCGCGGCCGTGGCGGCCTCATCCTCTGTTTAAGGGCCTGGTCAAAGCCGCTGTGGCCTATAGAGACGGCCGGACTACGGCTCGATCGAAGACAAGCGCCCGGAAAGTGTCCTGACGTTCAGCGTTTTTCAATCGGGCACAATTGTTGGGAGATACGCCAGAGCGTCTCTCGAACGTTCTTCCCCGAGGCGCGCACGAAGTGTCCGCGAACGTTGGGCGTTCAGCGCTCTCCCATCGGTATTAGCTTCTTGGAGATACATTTAATCCCGCTTCGGCTGATGCCGAGTGATTTGAGATTCCACCATTGTCTGTAAGACGCCTCTGGCAAAAACCTCGTCGGTTTATCGTCGCGTGGGTCGCGCGGCTGGGGATCGCCGTCTGCCGGATCGTTCCCGGTTCGTTATTGATACGTCTGTCCCAAACCATCGGTCACCTCGCCTACTACTGTATGGGCCAAAACCGGCGGCGGGCTCTCGATAATCTCGAACGTGTCTACGGCGAGAGACTCGATCTTCGCGAACGCCGTCGAATTGCCAAAGCCTGTTTCGCTCATTTCGGTGAAGCGCTGGGTGAGAATCTCTATTTGCGGCGCGGCGAGGCGGCGTTTCGCTCGTTTCGCGCCGACTTCGAGGGCCTCGAACACGTCGAAACGGTTCTCGCACAGGGACGCGGCGTGCTCTTTGTGACGGGGCATATCGGGAACTGGGAGATTTTTGGCCTGCGCTACATTCGGGAGGTGGGGCCGGCCGGTTGCGTGGCGATGCCGTTTGAAGACAACCCTAGATTACAGAAGATCATCGACGAACACCGCCGTCGAATCGGGTACCAGGTCTTCTATACGCGGGGAACCGACATGGTTGCCTTGGCGCGTTCCCTGCGCAAGAACCAATCCGTTGTTCTTCTGGCCGATCTGCGCACCCGGGGGAAGGGCGTGATGGCCCCGTTTCTGGGGATTCCCGCCCACACTCAGGTCGGTGCGGCGGCGTTGGCCGCGCGGACGGGCGCTGGATTGATCGTCGCCCATGGGCACCGTGTGGGGCCGAAACATCACCGGCTGGTTTTCGAAGAGCCTCTATCTCTCGATCCCCCCGACGCGGGTCCTAGAGACCCGGAGGCCTGGGAGCGGTATCTTCTTGAGACCACCACGCGAATCAACGAGCGCCTCACCGCGTGCATTATGGAACGCCCCGAACAGTGGATGTGGATGCACCGGCGATTTCCGAAGCCCACGGCGAGGCATGATTCGAAC
>CAYTDF010000663.1:2661-3452 GCA_964436365.1 uncultured bacterium
GCGTAACGAACGCGTTCCCACCCGCGAACGCGAACGGTACGCTGGGGTGGGGGCTGGGTCGATGGATTATCTTCAAATCTATGATATTGAATGGCTTACATAGGGTGTGGACGCGGCTCCCCGCGCGGGCCGGACTGATCTACGGATTCTGGGCTGTGGTTCTGGTGCTCTCGATTTGGATTCCGTACGCGACGCGTGGCATTCAGGTGATCGCGACCGACACCACCGAGAATATCTCCGAGCTGAACGCCGTCGATCTCGTCGTCACCGAAGCGGGCGACGGCGACATCTACACCGTCACGGCGTCTCAGGCTTCGTATAAGCCTTTTTCGGATCGGTTGGAGTTTAGCGATGTGGTGCTCTCGGTTACGTCCGAGCGCCCGGAAGACTGTTTCTCGGCTAGTGCGAACGAGGGCATTGCCAGTGTGACCGCCACTGGACTTCTGCCCAAGAAGTTCGAACAGATTGAGATGCGGGGCCAGGTGACGATTCGGGGCGTGGCCGGTATCTTCCCTCCTGAGAACGGTGATACAGTGATGCACGCCAAACGCGCGATTTGGGATGCCGAACGGCGGTTTCTCATCGTTCCCGACGGATTCAAAGCGTTTTGTCAAGAAGACTATGTCATCATCCCGGAGATGGGTTACATCGATCTCCGGCAAGGGAGCCGAGGTCAGGCCTTCGAAACCGGTCCGCCTCCGCCGCCCTGAATTAAGCGAGGTTTACAGTCATGATTGGACGATCGATACGAGTATTGGGGGGAATTCTGTTAGTGCTGCCGCTTGTGGCTG
>CAYTDF010000664.1:0-3442 GCA_964436365.1 uncultured bacterium
ACCCGTTCGTCATGAAGAATGTCCGCAGCTGGGGAGGGCAGTCCTCGAACGCTTACAATAATAAGGGTATCTGCGCCTACGAGATGGGCAGCGGGGCGGATAACGGCGGCGCGCAGCGTAAGCAGGCTTACAGCATCGTGAGCCAAGGACCCGATCTGCAAGACCATATTGGCAATCACGATAGCTTCCCGTTTCGTGTCTCTCTAACTCCATACGATGGGAGCAACGGTCTGAAATCCAACGGCGACCTGCATTTCATCGCGGGCGACTATAAGTCCGGGTGTCTGCAGATGAACCGCTGGGCCAACCCCGCACCGTGGGTGGGCTCCGGCTGCTAGACATCCTCTCGGCCGAACCTGCCTCTGCCGGTCTCATGTTATGTCCTGTTTACGTGGGAAAGGATTTGTTCTGCCCTCGCGTGTGCTAGCATGTCTAGACCTTTGTCAGTGGATACTCACTACCTGCAGGAGCGTGTGCCGACCATGAAGACCCGAGGTTTTACCCTAATCGAACTCCTGATCGTCGTGGCGATCATCGGCATTCTCGCGGCCATCGCCGTGCCGAACTTTTTGAACGCGCAGCAACGAGCCAAAATCGCCAAAGTCGATTCCGATCACCACGCGATCTCGACCGCGATGGGAATGTATATCTTGGACCAGGGTTCGTACCCCGGCGACCACGACCTGGACAGGTACGCAAGCGGCGAGAACGGGCTTTTTAAACTGACGACGCCAATTTCGTATATCGGCGCGCTACCGCAAGACCCGTTCCTGAAACAGCACTCCAGAGGGACAGGAGACAACGCTTACGCGTCGAACGGCCGTCCCGACTATGAAATGGGTTCCGGTGCGGACAATAGCGGGGCTAGGCGTGTCCAGGCCTTTAGCCTGATGAGCTACGGCCCCGACCTGGATGACGACAACGGCAGCCACGATCCTTTCCCATTCGGTACCGATCACGATCGCTACGATGTCAGCAACGGCTTAAAATCGAGCGGCAACATCTTCCATTTCGGTGGCAACTGGCGCTCGAAGGGTTGCCTGATCTACGATTGGGGACGCTACAGGGAAGGCCCGAACTGCTGACCGTTGCCGTGGGTGGGCGGCGGCTGCTAGACATCCATTCCGCACCCGAAACCTGTATCTTCAGACGCCTGTCGCCTTGTGCGGTGGGCGTCTCTTTATTCCCTGTACGCACCTTGGTGGCAATCCCTTCTTTGCTACGAAGACGAGGACAAACCGAATGAGTGATGACAAGCAGACCTATCATCTGATCGGTTGCCGGGCGATCTGGCGTGAGCTGTATGCTTGCGCTTCGGCCTCCCCGCACCGAGTTGAAGTTTCGCTCCTCCCTCAGGGACTCCACAACACCCCCGACCGGCTACGCGAACAACTCCAGACGGCGGTCGATGGAGTGGGCGAGGAGTGGGACGCGATCCTGTTTGGCTATGGCCTTTGCTGCAACGGGATCGTCGGGGTCTCTCATCCTAGCAAGCCGCTGGTCGTTCCCCGCGGGCACGACTGCATCACGCTTCTGCTCGGCTCGAAGGAGGCTTACAAGCGCTATTTCGACGAACACCAAGGCACCTATTTCTACAGTGTCGGCTGGCTGGAGGAGACCTCGATGCCCGGCCCCGTGCGGGACGAACAGACGCGACAGGAATATGTCAAACAATACGGCGAGGAGAACGCCGACTATCTGATGGAAGAGACGCAGCGCTGGCGAGCGAACTACTCATACGCCACCTTTGTCGACTGGGGGCTTCCGGGAACCGAACCCTATGCGAAAGAGACGGAGGAGTGCGCCGAGTATCTCGGTTGGCGGTATGACTATGTGAAGGGTGACCGAGGCTTACTCTCCCGGCTTGTGAGCGGGGAATGGAACGAAAAGGACTTTCTTGTGGTTCCGCCGGGACAAACGGCCGTTCCTTCCTACGACGAGGCGGTGATCCAATCGGCGGATGAAGCACCGGAGGAGGGGCCTTCTCCCCAGCCCGGGGCGAACTGGTAGTTTGCTCTCCGGCTAGATTTTATTTAACCCATGCTCCATGCCTTGCCGTAGTTCTACAAAGCGCGTAACTTGGAAACATGGCCACACACACCGACAACTCCCCCATCGTCGTGCGGCTCGGCCTTGCCGAAACGGCCGCTCGTGAGGGTGGCGCCATTGCCAGGAAGTACTTTCGGAACGCTCCCGAAACGGAGATAAAACCTGACGGCTCCCCGGTAACGATTGCGGATCGTGAGGCGGAACTGTCCATACGCTCCCGAATCCGCAACGCTTTCCCGGACGATGCCATCTTGGGGGAAGAGTTCGAAGACGAGCAGGGTGATTCCGGCTACCGATGGACGATCGATCCCATCGACGGCACGAAGAGTTATGTCTGTGGCGTTCCACTATTCGGCACCCTTATCGGAATCAGGCGGGACGACCGTACGGAAGCCGGAATTCTGTACCTGCCCATGTTCGACGAGCTGTATGCGGCCTATCGCGGAGGAGGGACAACCTGCAACGGGGAGCCTTGCCGCCATATCTGTGGGGCGTCGCGACTCGAAGATGCGGTGATGGTCAGTAGTGGATTTGAGTATGCGACGGTGAACGGACCTTGGGGCCAGGCTTTTCGCTCGCTACTCGACACCGTTCGGCTTTATCGGACCTGGGGCGATTGTTACGGCTGGGCGTTACTTTTGCGGGGCTGTGTCGATATTGTCTTTGACCCTGGACTGAAAGTCTGGGATATGACTCCATTGGAGGTCCTGACCGTGGAAGCGGGTGGGGTTTTCCACATGGCTTCTTGTGACGGGGAACCCGGCGTGGTCAACTGTTTGGGCACGAACAAAAAACTGTTGAACGATATATTCCCCTCGCTCACGTGATTTGATAGACTCCTACCGGTTCCATCTTTGAGAGAATGCACGAGGACAGGCTCCGCACATCATGAAACGAGTTCAGGATATCAATTGCTTTCGATTCGTCGTCGTCCGACCACTGGCCGCGCTAATTCTCAGTGTTGGAGGATTCGCACTGCTCCTGGGAGGCTGTGGATCTTCTTCTTCCGAGCCAACCGAACCGCCTTTATCCCAACGCAAGACGCCGAGTGCCTATGAACGGCTGCTCTACGAAACCCGTGTCTTTAGCACTGTGGCGGGCATCGTCAGTGGAAAGGCTGTCCCGGAATCCAAACTGGAGAGCCTTGTTTCAACGCCCGACCCCAAAGCGGCCGAAGTGCTTCGCGGTCAAGCCATGCAAACCATCGCTACGCAGGTCGACACCAAGTGGCGATTCAAACCTGTCTATGTTGTCCTGAACGCCCTTCCCTGGAATCGCTCAGGCTTGGTGAAGATCGACGTGACCGATTACCTGGGCACGGAACCGTTCAAGAATGTCTGCGTCCAGGATTATGACGGGATCTACCTGCCTTCACAGTTGATCGAACTCCCTG
>CAYTDF010000665.1:0-3440 GCA_964436365.1 uncultured bacterium
AGGGGGGGGTACTGGAGGGGGGGGTATTGGAGGGGGGGGTATTGGAGGGGGGGGTATTGGAGCGGGAATCTCCCCGGCCGTTGATCGGATGGGGTATCTCTCTTGGTGGAACCGCCGCTCTGCTGGCCGCGGCCACCCACGATCCCGCGTTCGACGGACTGATCGTCGAAAGCCCATTCGGTTCGCTCGACGAGACCGCGGCACACCACGCCTGGCTGCTCTACCGGATTCCGCGTTTCCCCGTCGTGCCATTGGTCCTGACGCTGTTCGGCCTACGAACCGGTGTGGATGCGGAGAAGGTGGACGCGTACGAGGCAGCGGCAGCGCTGGGCGATGTCCCTGTGCTGTTCGTGGCGGGCGGCGCGGATCCGCGAATGCCGCCGGAGCACGTGCAACGTCTGGTCGATACCAAACCGGGAGAGAGCGAGTTTCTGGTTGTTCCCGAAGCGGATCACGGCCACGTGTACGGCACGGATACGGACGCATATATGCGCGAGGTCGCTCGGCTCTTGGAGCGTATCGAAGGCGGGTGAAACGCTACCCCATCCCAAGAATCGACAACAAAGAGAGAGAGAGTTTCCCTTCCGGGCCACTCGGCAGTTCCGGGAGTATCTCCGGGAGTATCAAGTGCGCCAACGTGAAGAAGATCACAATGACGAGCAGGTCGTTGATGATCGTCACCAAAGGACCGGAGGCCAACGCGGGGTCGAAGCGCAGTCGATGAAACAGAATTGGGATGAAGAAACCGAGTACAGCGGAGATCGTAACCGCGCCAAACATGGATATCGCGGCGACAAACGCAATCTGAGGCGGTTTCAGATACAGTCCCGCTCCAACCGAAAGCAAAATTCCAAAGAACAATCCTACCAAAATACCCACGCGTGTTTCACGCCATAGGGCAGATGGGATCCCCGCGAGTTCCATGCCGCCCGTGGCCAGTTGACGCACAGAGACGGTCGCCGCCTGCAGCCCAACATTGCCCCCCATGGCCATGGTGACCGGCACGAATGGCATCAGCAGCGTTAGAAGTTCCTTGTTGAGCGTCTGTTCCTGTTTGCTCAAATACAGAAAACATCCAAACCCGCCCACAAACGTCCAGCCCAACCAGGGGATGCGGGCTCGCGCGGATTTGAGCACCGTCGGCGCGTGGAGTTCCTCTTCCTTCGACCCGGCTTGGAGCAGCAAGTCCTCCGAAGCCTCTTCTTCGATAACGTCGATGATGTCGTCAAAGGTGACGGTTCCCACCAAGTTCCCTTCGACATTGAGCACGGGGACGGCGGTCAAGTCGTAGTCGGAGACAAGCGCGGCCACCTCTTCCTGGGGCATGTCCACAGGAACCGAGGGGCATTTTGCGGGGATAAGATCGAGCAGGGCAGTATCGCCCGACGCAAGGCAGAGTTGCTGCCAAGTCGTCCAGCCAATCAGGGTGTCGTCGTCATCGACCACATAGAGGTTGTAGTAAATTCGGCTGGGCTGATGATCCCGAAGATGGTTCCGAACTTGTCCGGCGGTCCAGGTCTTGGGAAACGAGAGATACTCCGTACTCATAATCCCACCGGCGGAGTCCTCATCGTAGGTGAGCAACTGTCGGATGCGGCGGGCGGAAACTTCGGGGAGCGCGTTGACCAGGGCTTCGCGCGTTTCTTCGTCGGTGTCGCCGAGGACATCGACCGCGTCATCGGGAGACATCTTGGCGATGATCTTGACGACGTAATTCAGTTCGGCCGTGTCGACGAGTTCTTGTTGAAGTTCTTGGGGGCAAAGTTCAAGCACATGGGCGGCGTTCTCTAGCGACAAGACCGGCCAAAGTGTTTCGCGCTCGTCGGCGTCCATACGCGCCATGGCGTTGGCGAGATCTGCGGCGTGCAGGGAGGCGAGATAAGAACCCAGACGCCCTCGCGCCACTTCGCGCAGCAGGCGGCGCAGGTGGTGGACAGTATAGTCCTCGTGTTGGTGTTGACGCTGACGCATGATCGCTCCGGCTTCACACCACGCACATCCATCCGGACCGGCCGGGGACGCGCCGAAGCGTCGCGCGGAGACCGATCAACCCGGAGGGATGGCGGAGCTCGTGTCACTAATGTCGTCGCTGACTTCCATCGCGGCGAATTCCAACACCGGACCTCTCTTGAGTTTGGTTGACCAGTGTCCGGCGTACGAGAATCCTACGCCGCCTTCTCCAAAGCGTCAAGCAACAAGCACCCGGATGCTCGTGCGTTTATCGGAATGCGTGTCGAAAGCCGCTGCGGAAGAGTCTACGGCACTGGGCATTGAGCCTCTATCCAATACGACAGTCCATTGGAGGCGACACCCGAATTCTCACATTCGCGTTGCCGCGCCGAATGTTGTGGGCTACGCTGAGGCGCTCACCCGCATCGCGCGGGAAGACTTCATTCATGGGAAGGCCAAAGGAGAACAGCATGGCCAAGAAATTACGAGTTGGCTTTATCGGTTGTGGCGGTATGTCGCACGCACATGGGCGGTGGATGGCGGCAACCAAGAAGGTGGACGTGGTCGCGGGAGCCGAGCCGATCCCCGAACACTTCGACAAGATGAAGCATTACATGGTCGAGAACGCACCCCGCTTCGACACGCACCAAGAGATGCTAAAAGAAGTCGAATTGGACGCTGCGGTCATTATCACCCCTCACAACGTTCACTACGAGCATATCCTCGCCTGCATGAAGAAGGGTATCCATATCCTTTGCGAGAAGCCGATGGTCTGCACGGTGAAGCATGCCCGGGATATCTGTGCGAAAGCCAACAAATACAAGAAGGTCTTCTCCGTCTCCTACCAGCGCCATTATCAAGCGCAGTACGCTTTCATCCAACGGGCGATTGCCAAGGGACTGATCGGTGAGGTCCAATATGTCTCCGCGCTGCAAGCCCAGAACTGGAAAGAACTTGTCGCGGGAACCTGGCGTCAGGAACAAAAGACCTCGTGCGGCGGCCAGCTGAACGACTCGGGAAGCCATCTGATCGATATCATCCTCTGGATGACGGGATTGGCCGCCAAGAAGGTGTCGACCGACGTCGAAAACTTTGACAATGAAGTGGACATCAACTCCAGCGTCGCGGTCCAATTCGACAACGGCTCGATCGGGAATCTCTCCGTGATTGGGCATTCGAAATGCGAGTTCCACGAAGACATCTCGATCTGGGGCAGTGAGGGGACCATCCTGATGCGCTTCGGTCAACCCTTACGCTTCTACGACAAAACTGGGGCCGAAAACATCATCGGCACCAAGGAGATGCCCAAGGAAATCACGCCGGATGCCGCGTTCGTGCAGTCGATCCTCAAAGGGACTCCGACGCTAACACCGGCGGAATGCGGTCTGCGCGTGATCCAACTGACCGAAAACATCTGGAAAGCGGGCAAATCAGGCAGATCTGTTAAGATTCTTTAACAAACCGAAGAATACAGTTGAAAGCAAGTCCTA
>CAYTDF010000666.1:0-3440 GCA_964436365.1 uncultured bacterium
CTCGGGGCAATGTCTATCTGCCGACTGCTTCTTACCGGGAGATGATGACTTGGGCTCTGCACGCGGAAGACTCGTGCAAACTCGACGAACTTCTTCACGAACGCGAAGATCTCGAAGAGGAGCATTTTCTGCGCGGCGGGTTTTGGCGCAACTTCCTCGTCAAGTATCCCGAATCGAATGCCATGCACAAGAAGATGCTTTGGCTTGGTGAACGAATAGAAGCTCTCCCGAAGGACGAGCCGCTTCGCGCGGAAGCTCAGCAGTTCTTGTGGCGCGGACAGTGTAACTGTGGTTATTGGCACGGTGTTTTTGGCGGGCTTTATCTCAACCACATTCGCTCGGCGGTGTACAAGAACCTGATTACCGCTCAGGCTTTGATTGAAGAGGCCGTGCACGGGCGTGAGGAGCGCTGGTATGTCGGTGAACTCGGAAATGCACTGAAGGACGGTTCGGAGACGTTTCGCGTGGCGAATCCCGAGCTGAATCTGCTTTTCAACCTGTCGCAAGGCGGCAATCTCATTGAGCTGGACCTGATGAAGGAACGATTCAACGTGTTGAATACGCTGACGCGGCGCACGGAGTCGTACCACAAGAAACTCTTGGAGCAAGATATCGTCGTACGCAAGAGTATGGACGAGGCAATTTCCATCCACGATATCGCCGTCGCCAAAGAAGAAGGGCTTGCCGAACGTCTCTATGAGGACTGGTACCGCCGTACCGCTTGTATCGATCACTTCTTCGGGGAGGATGTGGAGTTGGAGGCGTTTCGGACCTGTCAATACCCGGAACTCGGCGATTTTGTGAATCTGCCTTACGAGTTGGAAGTCGATGAGGAGGACAAACGCATTTCGGCGCGTCTATGGCGTGACGGGCACTTGTGGCCGGAGGCGGGGCCGATCCCCGTGCGCGTGGAGAAGAGCGTGCAACTTCCCCATAACGGACGCGAGTTTGAGGTTCTCTACACCGTCACCAACAATTCTCCGCAGCGGCTCGCGACACGTTTTGGTAGCGAGTGGGAATTCTCGATGAATGCGGGGCATACCTGGGATCGTTGCTATCGGATCCCAGGGATCGAACTTGACGATGGTAATCTCGACAGCATTGGCGAGATCGAGCATGCGCAACAGATCGGTCTTGTCGAAGGCTGGCTGAAGTTCGAAATGCGGCTGGCTTGGGATCGACCGGCACTCCTGTGGCGGTTCCCACTCGAGACGATTTCTAACACCGAAGGTGGTTTCGAACGTGTTTACCAGTCGAGTGTAGTGATACCGATCTGGCGGTTGGAGCTGGAGCCTGGCGCGTCGTGGAAAGTTGCGATGCGTGTGGAGGCGGTGAGATTGGAATGAGTTTTGTGGGAGTATCTCGGGCAAATGCGGTATACTCTAGATAGAGGCCACTGCCTTCGGAGAACACCATGCACGAACACGATGAAAATGAACTGTTGTTGCTTCATGTGGCGAGCGATGCGGGGGAGGATGCGATCATAACCTCCGCCTTGGAAGAGAACGGGGTCCCTTTTGTGCACATGGAAATGCACGCGAATCCATATCCAGCCAAGGATATTGAGGGGTATTCGCGAATCATGGTGCTTGACGAGAACGCGAAACGAGCGCACGAGGTGGTGGTTGCGGCGCTTGGTGGAAAAGAGATACCACCGCCTTCCAAGCACCACCAGGCCATTGGGCCAGACGACTCCCGAAAGCCTGGGAAGGGGCATGGGAGCGTCGGGCAGACTTCCCCCCGTCATCGCAGCCGCTGATTTTTTCGTCGCGGTTGTTCTCATTGATTCCGTAGATCTGCGCCGACTGTAGCCTGCGCGGCTGTTTCTCTCTCTGCGTGTGGCGCGGCCACCGCGCAAGAGATAAGTGCGACCACTCCCTGAGCGTCTAGGTCTCTTGCGTTAGGACTCCGCGTGGTATTGACCGTGCTCCAGGAAGCGAGGCTGACTGCGGTGGGTGTGCTATACTGCCCCGAACACGAGAATGGCTTCGGTTGTCATTCCCAGGACAGCCGAGGAGAGCTTCTACCGGTTCGCCTTTCTGGAGAATGATGGGTGACCGATAGGGGAACCCGCCGGTTGGAATGAGATCAACGGGAGGAGATGAACTCTTCATGGCTGGATACGCTTCCGCAGAAAAAGCGGCAAGCCGGATACATGACCGTCGCACGTTCATAAAGACCGCCGGGCTTGGGGCGGTGCCTCTTGTCTGTTCTTGTTCGTCGACCGATACCACAGTTGCGCACCCGGATAAGAAGAAAAACGTTCTCCTTATTTGTGTTGACGGCCTTCGTCCGCAATTGGGTTGTTTCGGCCACACCGAAATGATCACGCCGAATATCGATCGGCTGGCGTCAGAGGGCCGTCTCTTCAAGCGCCATTACGTGCAATCCGCTGTCTGTGGACCGTCTCGCTGTTCGCTCCTCACAGGCAAACCGTACTACATGTGGGACTGTTGGCGGAAACTGCGCGAACAGAACGTGGAGCCATCCAATCCGGTCGCGCTTCCCCATCTCTTCAAGCAAAACGGCTACCGAACCGTATGTGTCGGAAAGATCACCCACGAGCCAGGCGGTGTGGTGGATAAGGAACAGACGGTGCATCAGATTCCCTTCAGTTGGGACTTGGCCTTCGCACCGGCAGGACCGTGGAAGACACCCTGGCGCGCCTTCTTCTCTTACGACGAAGGCAAGGCGTACAACCGCGTGATTCAAATGGACGAGAAGGATGAGCCGCGACTGCCCTATGAAATGGCCGATGTTCCGGATACTGGATACGCCGATGGTCTGAACGCCGAGGCGGCGGTTGAGCAGCTCCGCGACCTCAAACAGCGTGAGCAACCTTTCTTCCTGGCGGTCGGTTTTTATAAGCCCCATCTACCGTTCAACGCTCCTCGCAAGTACTGGGACTTGTACGACCGAGCAGACATCGCCCTTGCCGATAATCCAGACCCGCCCGAGGGCATCGATCCGGACATCAGCTTGTACGAGAGTCTGGAATTGACCACGCATTACCATTGGCCGCACGGCAAAGGCATCGTGCCCCCGGAAGACGCGAGGTTGTTGCGAAACGGATACAACGCCTGTGTCAGCTACATCGACGCCCAGATCGGCAAAGTCCTCGATGAACTCGAACGGCAAGATCTGAAGAACGATACAATTGTAGTCCTGTGGGGCGATCACGGCTGGCATCTCGGCGACCACGGGACATGGGGCAAGCAGACCAATTTCGAAGTCGCGACGCATAGCCCTTTGATCGTCAGCGCTCCAGGGTTTCCTTCTAAGGAGAGACCCTCAGAGGGCTTTGTCGGCACAGTGGATGTCTATCCGACGCTCGCCGAACTATGTGGGCTGCCCATCCCCGATGACCTGGCGGGCGAGAGTCTGGTTCCAATGCTGCGCAACTCGAGTGTTTCCGTCAGGGACTACGCTTGGAGTTTTCA
>CAYTDF010000667.1:0-3438 GCA_964436365.1 uncultured bacterium
ATCATCGCTACGAAACGGCTCTGCGGTACTGTGAATCGCGACGTCAAGAAGAAAATATTGACGATTCCCATCCCGCAAACTGGATATTGGCTTACTTCTGTCCGGTGAACGACGCGGGTCTGCGAATTCTCCCCACGCACCGGGTGGTTCAGGATCTTCCCGAGAATTGGCTGGAGGAGCTCGAATCACGTGTTCCACAGTCTTGGACGTATACGACAACCGATTCTGATTTCCGGCAAGCGCTGGGATCCGTACCGTCAAACCATATTGCAGTCGGAATCTCGGATGGAGAACAGCGTAGGCTGCTATCGGCTCCATGTTCGGAAGTCGCTTCAGACCTTGCAGACCAACCGGGGCCACTTCGCGGACTAAGCGTGGTTGCGTTGCACAGTCTGGTGTTGGGGCGGTTTCTGGGGCTGTCCGAGCCAAAACCGGGGCAAGTCCGCTTTGTCAAGGGCGTGCAGGAGTCGTTACGGGAAGCCTCGCGGGTTAACGCACAGGGCGGGACGCGGGCCGGAGCGTTTCTGCTGCCCCCCGTGAAGGTCGCCGACGTACTGACGGCGAGCTCGGCGGGCTGCAGAATGCCTCCTAAATCGACGGACTTTTTCCCAAAACTGCCCACCGGATTAGTTTTCCGCCTGCTGCGGCCATGAAGTGTAGCTTTCTTCCGGGCAACAGATGGCTGAGATGCCGACACAATCCTTTTCGGGAGTTCACCGTATGAGGCGTTGGACAATTGCGCGGTTTGGAGCGCTGTTGAGGAAAATGAAGGGGGCGGACGTCTCCTTTCCGGCGGGGCGGTGCGTCCTCCTGGGCACCGTAATCGGCATCGTGTCGGGCCTGGGCGCGATTCTTTTCAACGCGCTGTTGGGCGGAAGCGCGGATTTCTTTCTCTTTTACCTGGCCGGATGCGAAAAAACCCTGGTTAGCGGCCACGGATACTCAATCCAGCTGCCGGAAAACTGGCGGTGGTGGTTGTTCCCTCTCATTCCAGCGCTTGGCGGTCTCCTGAGCGGAATCATTGTTTACCGTTGGGCGCCGGAGGCGGCCGGCCACGGAACCGACGGCATGATTAAGGCCTTCCACCACAGGCGGGGCGAAGTCCGTCCGGCAGTCCCGATTGTCAAGGTTCTCGCGTCGGCCATCACTATCGGCAGCGGCGGAAGCGCGGGCCGCGAAGGCCCGATCGCTCAAATCGGTTCAGGATTCGCCTCGTGGCTGTGTGGACTGCTCAACATGGAGACGGCCGATCGGCGCAGTCTGTTGCTCGCCGGTGCCGCAGGTGGAATCGGGGCGATCTTTTGCGCACCTTTGGGTGGGGCTCTGTTTGCGGCGGAGGTCTTGTACAGGAATGAGGAGCTCGAAACCGAAGCGCTGATCCCCTGCGTTATCAGTTCGTTGGTGGGGTATTCGTTCTTTACAGCGCTCACGAAACAGTACGGTGTCTTTCACACATCCGACTTCCTCTTCCGAGATCCCCGAGAGCTGTTCGCCTACGGGATCCTGGGGCTCATTTGCGCGTTGGTCGGAATCGTTTACGTGCGGCTCTTCTATGGAAGCCGGGATCACTTCTTTGCCCGCCTGCCCATCCCCTTGCCGTTGGTTCCAGCGTTCGGAGGGCTTCTGGTGGGGCTCTTGGCCTGGACTCGGCCGGAGGTTCTATCTGGAGGGTACGGCGTTATCGAGAAGGCGTTTCAGGGCAATCTGACCGTATCGTTGATGTTGCTCTTGGTGGTCGTAAAGATTCTGGCGACCTGTGCCACAGTGAGTTCGGGCGGTTCCGGCGGTGTCTTTAGCCCCTCGCTGTTTGTGGGAGCCATGCTTGGGGGTGCGGGCGGCAAGATTCTGCAAGGTGCGCTCCCAGACGGTTGGGTGGCGGATCCGGGGGCCTTCGCCTTGGTGGGAATGGTCGGTTTTTTCTCGGGCATCGCCAAAACACCCATCGCAAGTCTAATCCTGATCACAGAGATGGCGCAGTCGTACGGCCTGCTTGTGCCGATGATGCTGGTCTCCACAATCACGTATTTGCTGACGGGGTCGGTTACGCTTTATGAAGAGCAGACGGCGTCCCGCTCGAAATCGCCCGCGCATATGGGTGACTATTTGATTGACGTTTTGGCGGGTTTGAAGGTGAAGCAGGTGGAACTCGACCGGAGAATCACGACAATCCCGGCGGGGACTACATTGAGGGATATGCTGACAATCCTGGTCTCCCGGCCTCAGTCACTCTTCCCAGTTATCAATGAGGACGGTACGATGTATGGGTTTGTATCTCTCAACGACATCCGTGGGGTCCTTTTCGAAGAACAGATGCGTGACCTAGTCATCGCTGCGGATATCGCCGATATTGAGTACGAGGTCGTGGAACCGAAGGAGGACCTTCACAGCGTCCTCCAAACGTTAACCGAAACCCATACGGATGAAGTCCCTGTTGTGGATCCGGTGAACCACCGGTTCATTGGGATGTTAACCCGTCGCGATTTGCTAAATCTCTATAATCGGCGTGTGCTGGAAATCAGCCAGGGTCATTGAGTTTTCCCATTGAGTGTAAACTGAACTGAGAAACGATTCGCGCTCGGGACGTGAGACGTTCAACCCTGTTCACGCAGGGCCGGTGAACTTTGACGCGCTCCTGAGCCAAGGGTACGCTACAAGGTATAGAGTATTGAAATGTGGTGTTTTCCGGGTTCTGTAGCACCCGACACTTCACAAAGAAAAATCAAAATCAAGTAGAGGGGTTACGATGGCCGGCACGAGCGACCGTGATTTCGACGGTTATCTGGACGACGATGAGTTGTTCGATAATGAGGCGGAGAATTTCGGCAATAAGGAAGAGTTTAACCGCCCGACAGCTTCATATTTGCAAATGAATAAGTCCGGCCACAGTGGTGGCCGGAGCCCAAAAAGTGGCGGGACGAGTAACACCAGTCCGGAACGGGCGAAAGTCAAACCTCGTACGAGCCGGGCCAAGAGCCCCGCACGCGGCCGTAAGAAGAGCCCGGGCGGATCTGGATCTTCCCGACACGACTCGCACTCGCGGCAGGAGCCACGCGCGCGTCAAGACCCCCATCCACGACACGACCCCGCACCGAGTCCTCGAGTTCAGCCGGCACAGGTTGTTGTTCCTGTGGGGAGGCCGAGACGGTTGGGGATGTTCCTGAATGGGAACGAGCTGTTCCGCGCGCAGGGCGAACTGGGGTTCGACTTCGACTACGAAAAACTTTTCAAAGCCCTCGCCGGTGATGAGACCGTCTATAACGCCTATTTTTACCAAATCTATACGCCCGATGAGACGAAGGTTCACGGTTTCTTGAACGCGTTGCCGCGCGCGGGTTACACCGTAAGAAAGAAAATGATCCAACCGCCAGCCGAGGAATCCGAAGAAAGCACACAAAATGGCGGGACTCTGGATCTGGATATGGTTGCGGACATGATCTC
>CAYTDF010000668.1:0-3438 GCA_964436365.1 uncultured bacterium
GACCCCTCTCCAGACCGCCCAGTTCGTGCAACACCTTCACCACGGGAGCGAGGCAGTTGGTGGTGCAGGACGCGTTGGAGACCACATGGTGATTGGCGGCATCGTAAACGTTGTCGTTCACGCCCATGACGATCATCTTGTCGGCATCGCCTGAGGGCGCGCTGATGATGACTTTCTTGACACTGCCGCCGAGGTGGCCGCCAGCCGCTTCGCGGCTACGGAAAATACCGGTGCTCTCGACAACGATATCAGCGCCGACGTCACTCCAAGGGATGTCGCTGGGCGAACGCGGGACGACCTTGTCTCCATCGCGCTTGTAGAGCACGGGGATCTTTTTGCCATTGACGACGATCGCATCGCCATCGGCGCTGACTTCGCCATCCAGACGTCCGTGAATGGAGTCGTACTTGAAGAGGAGAGCCATCGCATCCGCGGCGATCAGGTCATGCACACCGACGATCTCTACCCCATCCGTCGCGAGAGCCGCACGAGCCACCAGGCGACCGATTCGCCCAAATCCGTTAATACCGATCTTTACCATAATTCTATTCCTTTCACACCGCCCGTATCGCTACGATATCGTATATTCTCCGGGATTAACAGGAGTCGCGGCGCCGTTTGATTTTGTAGGTTTTTTGTCTGTCCTCGGTCGTACGCTGACCCAGAAAGACAGAAGTAAGATGCTTGCCGCCCACCGCTCTGTCAATGGAAGTAGCGCCCGTTGACACGAGTGTCGCTTGCTTTACGGCAATCTGTGTTTTCACCATGCGTCGGAGGCTCTGATTCTCCAATCTCTCCATGCCAACCCGCACAAGATCAACCAGACCAAGGCCCCCACGGCGGAGATTGCGAATCCCAGTCGGACCGAGGGGGGGGCGTATGACAGAGTTACCCGTGTGGTCTCGGCGGGGAGGTCGATTTGCAGCAGACCGCCGTCGTGAGTCTCCACGCGCCGTTCCTCTTCCTTGTCGATCTGAATCTGCCAGCCGGGGGCGTAGGTGATGGGGAGCGTGAGAGAGGCTCGGTCGTGAAGTTGGGTGTTCAAGACGAACCGGCCGGAGGCGAATGTCTCCACCGAACAGGTCTCTTGCGGCCCCAGCCCTTTGAGAGCGAACCGGTCCGCTCGCCAATCGGCGAGTTCGAAGATCCTCCCCGTGGCCGGGCCTTTGCCTTCCCAGTCCACCTCTCGGGCGATCTCGGCGGGGGGGGCGTCCGCGTTTGCGGGCAGCACCGCATAGCGAACGCCGCGCTCGGCAAGCGCCGTTCCCACGTGCGTGATGCTGGTGTCGTCCCGGTACTCACCCGGAGCGATTCCCTCGTTCCTGGCGACCGTATCGATCGCGGATTCTGGAGCCATTGGATCGTAGCCCGAAAGGTTGGCTAGCCCAAAGATGGAATAGCGGTTCGGGTGCCCCGTGCGAGATGAACTGGCGATCAGGAAGTAGCCGTCCTCTTTCTGCTTACGCTGCAGCCAGCGTATCTCTCCTTCGGGATAGAGAAGGCGGATGGCGTACTCTTTGTCGACGAGGGATGCGGAAAGCCAAGGGCGGCCGTAGTCGATCAGGTCCAGACCGACAATGAGTGACAGCAGCCAGGGTGCGATAGTCCGGAGAGACGGTGCCCGAAGGGTCGCCCCGGACGTCCCGGAAGTTCTTGTGTAGGTGAATGCGAGTCCTGTCCCGCAAAGGAGGAACAGCCAACGGCGGCTCAGTAAAGAGGCGGCTGGATCGGCCATGTGCCCACTTTTCAAATCGGGAGCGACGCCGAGCCATCCCCAAACAGCGAGCAGAGCCACAACTGGGATGGCCCACAGGAGGACTCTAGACCAGCGCTTCCTGAAATCGCCTCGCCGCAATACATCCAGGCCCAGACCGCCCGCCAGCGCCAGGATCAGCATGACGATGGGCAAGAACTTCGCAGGCGCTCGAAAGTGCTTGAATCCAGATAGATGTAAAACAAGATAATAGAGATAGTTATCACGACCACACGCACAGAGCATGGCGGCGGCCAATGTTGCCAGCAGGGCCCACCGCTCGCGGTTTCGTATCCGCCGGTTCCAAAGAGCCGCCACGGCCAACAGGACGGTCAAGCCGCCGATGTAGGCGTTCGACCAGTACGCGAAATGGTCCCAGTGGGGGTGGTTTCGGCTGATGTGCGAACCGAAGAAGTCGGGCAGGATGAGGGCGATCAGGCGATGGGGGGCAAAGCCGAACTCCGTGGCTTGGGCGAAGTCGAGTGCGCGGTCGCGGGCGGTGAAAGGGATCCATTCCAGAACTGGCAGGAGTTGGGCCGCCGCCAGGAGACCCGCGAGAGCGCCACCCGCCACCCAGACCCCCAAGATTCGACTGGCGCGTCTTGCGTCCCCTCGCCACGGTGCGGCCACGAGCACGAAAAGAGTGGAGAAGGCGACGGCATACACCAGCAGCTGCGGGTGGCCCGACAGAATCTGGAGAGCGATGGATCCAGCCGTAATACATAGGGATACGGCTCCTGGCCTCTTCGTTGTCCAGACCGCGCCGAGGAAGACCCAAGGCGTCCAACTCGCTCCGACGACAGTCAGATGATTGCCGAACGGCAGGTGGATCATCGTGAATCCCGAAAGCGCGAACGCGACCGAGGCGAGACACGCACCCTGCGTCGATATGTTCATGCGTCTGGACAGGAGGTAAACTCCCAAAGCGGCGGTGAGCAGGTGGAGGGCGAGCGAGACGTTGAAATGTCTGAGAACATCGAGGGGCAGGAGCGCTAAGTCCAGTGGATAGAGCGGGGAAGACTGTAGGTTGGCTAGAAGCGGGTAGCCTCCAAGCGCACCGGGGTTCCAGAGCGGAAGCGTTCCTTGCTCGAACGCCTGGCGCACCAAGATCTCCCAAGGAAGGAATTGCGCGGCGATGTCGCCCTGGACCGTCACCGCTCGGTCTGAGAACAGGGGAAGTGCGAAGAGCAGAACCAGAGTCCCGGTCAGCGCGACGCCGATAAAGTCCTTCAATAGCCTCTTTTTCACAGGTTTGCAGTCCCCCATGACGATGTCTTGGCCCCCCTCGCGGATTTGCCGGTCTGATAGCCTGAGCCTTGGGCGCAGGCTGTTTCGTGCTCGTCGAGTGTCTGTCTTCCTGCAAACCGGTGACGAGACACCCTTCTTCGCTTGACCCACCCGTGGTCGAGCGCTACCGTCCAGTCCTTATGAGAGGGGCAAACCTTCATTCTGTTTGGTGACCGTTGCCCTTCAAAGATAGCCGCCCACGTAGCTCAGTAGGTAGAGCGCGTCCTTGGTAAGGACGAGGTCAGCGGTTCAAACCCGCTCGTGGGCTCTCACCCCAGGGTAACAGCATATTGGGCCCCACGCCGAACTCCCTACCCGGACTCGGCATCAGACCCCAACAGTAACGGAGACAAACGATGGCGAAGGCAAAATTCGACCGAAAAAAACCCCACGTCAAT
>CAYTDF010000669.1:0-3430 GCA_964436365.1 uncultured bacterium
TCTGTTTCCGTGGATGGAGAATTCTCGGTCTGCCACGACACTTCTCTCAACCTCGACCGTTCCATACGATCCTTGGATCGCGGTCAGCCGTTCGAGGTCGTCGAGTTTTTCACTGTCCCAGCCGATGGAGTGGAAAGACTGGAGACCTGGGATTTCGAGCCTAGGGCCGTAGCGAGAGTTAGACTACACCCGCCGAAACGAACGCGGATGCAAGGTTAAACTGAATTTGGCATGGGGCACCGCCCTTGTCAACGCGTCGGCCCGCCGCCGGAAGAGAAGCACTGCCATGAGTGACGAGGGCGTTGTGGATACCGTGACCGCTGGCAAGACCGACCTAAAAGCGGGCACGATCTGTTTCCACGCGGCTGCGGTCTGCGGAATCGTGGCGGCGGCTCTCATCGTCATATACCTGTATGTGCTGCACGCGAGTGGGCGTTGGCCGGAAGTTCTGGTGGGTTTGCGGAATGGGCTGGGGACGCTGGCGTTCTCGGCGGCTTCCGCATCGGTTTGGTTCTTGGCGTTGGGTATCTGGCGAGGAACACTTCAGAAGCGGACCCTGGAACAGGAACTGACGCTGTTTGGTGCGCTGGGTTTTGTTGTTGTGCTACTCGTCATGTCGATGCAGTTTCTTGTCATCGGCGAATGGGAGATACTTCCTGCGTGGATGTATGTCCTCATCAAACTCGGCGCGTACTCGATGTTGCTCGTCTATCTCGGCTTGGCCTGGTTTCGATTGCGGCACGGATAGAGTATCTCTCCAGAGTCATTTCCGGGGAGGTGGATCTTGCGCTAATCGATGCGGAGCCAGTTACCGAGTGAGTAGGCCGCCGCTTCGGTGATGCCGCGCTTCTCAAGTTTCGCTGTCCATGCGTCCTTCCATTTCACCGCATTCTCCTTCTTGGCGGGGCCGAGAGTGGGGATGAGGAGAGGGGTTGCATCGAGGAAAGAATTGATACAGGCAGTCGCCCACTTCTCTTTCTCCTTCTTGCGGCAGTTTGGAGCGTGGAGCAAGGGTGTCAGCGTGAACCCTTCGGAGACGAGCTGCCCCAGATTCTGCCCCGCACGGACTTCGATCTCTCTGGCGATACTATCGGCATGAAGTGGTGGCACAATCTCAACGATCTGGCGGCTTTCACCAGTCAAATCAAAGAGGTCCAGAGCCACCTGGGTGATGTGTGCCGAGCGCCATTCCAACCACGCATCGAAGCGCGTTTCGGGTTTGGCTTTCTTCCCAAGGCGCTCGCACTGGTACTGTGGCAGGAGAATGGACTCCTCAACACCTTCCAGCGCCGAAAGACCCACATCGCCTCGACGATAAGCGGCGAGACAGCGGTTGCAAGCACACCCGGGAGGTGTGGCATGGTTTACCTTGTCATTGAGCCAATCGAGCGGACCATGCAGAGAGCCGAGAACCAGCCCTTCGGGTGCCACGACGGCCATGGATGCCTCCACACGCCCGGCCAGATAGGCTAGATGTCCGGTGTGGGTGGGGCAGATGGGTCTGTAACTCCCGTTGATTTTCCCCGCGACAATGACCGGATTACTGCTGATATCCCCCGCGAAACGCACCGGATCGTGAAAGCACTGCATCACGCCGGTCAATCCGATATCCCGCTTTCGCAACACCTCCAGGTGACTTTTGAAATCCATCCTGACGTCGCACCAGCCTGTCCCCCAGACAGGGTGCGCGTTGACATACGTATCGAACCAGAGGCCGTGAAATCCCCACGATTTCAGTCGATCGGCGAACTCCGATGGCGTTATTCCATTGACCAGGAGGTGTTCCATATCCTCCGGCCTTGCCCTCATCCACCATCTCATGTTTGTTTCTCCGGCGCCTCTGCAAGGATGACGAACTCGTCGTGTTTTGCGGGATCGAACTCATGATAGTCGAAATCCCCGTAGGTAAGTGGCTCTTCGAATCCAGCCGTGGCAATTGCCTCCTGGATATTCTCATGAGTCCAAGGGTATTGAGCGGTGTGGTAGACGTTCTGATTCCATTCCTCGGCTTCACGCTGGAGAACGAGAAAGTCCATGCCCAATCGGCTCTTGCTATATTCGTAAGACGTTAAGAAGAGGATATCTCGGCCATCTTCTGTCGTGTTGGCTCGAACAGGGAGATAACGCGGCTTCCGATTGGTGATCTTTTCGAAGTTCGGGAGGTGCATCACAAGACCTCCACCTGGCCGCAAAACCGAGAGAGCCTGCTTCAGAAATCCCTCCAGTGCGTGCTTATCGAAGAAATGGGCTAGAGTCCCACCCACACAGAACAGCGCGTCAACGTTCGTGGGAAGGTCGGTCGAGGCCTTCGTGATGTCTCCTTTGACGGTGACGATTTCGCAATCGCGAGCGGCGGCTTGTTCGGTTGCGAGTTCCAACATGTGGGAGGACGAGTCAAGCGCAGTGACCTGATAGCCCCGGCAGGCGAGTTCAGCCGCCAGGCGTCCCGTTCCACAACCGGCATCGAGGACGGTGGAGGCGCGCAATTCCTGGAGAAACTGTTCGTAAAAGGGAATCTCTCTCCGGATACGCTCTTTCCAAGGAATCCAGAGATCGTAGACGTCGGCGATCTGGTCGTAGAACTTCATGGCAATCGGCCCATCTGTTTTGGTCGAGTCTGAGTCGTGTGGAATATCGCACTGTCCCGACCCGTTTGTTCTCGCTTGGACGGTACCTGTGGCGCACGCCCCTGGAAAGTGTGCGAGGCTGGCGGTTCTTGTTGCGCTACGTGGGGCGTGCCTGGGTTTTCTTGGACGCGTCAAACCTCTACGCTCCAGAAAAGAGAGGCACCCATTATGGTAACGAGCACGGAAACTTCGACCGAACAGTCCCGCCCCGACGCCCAGGGACGTTTTGGACCTTACGGTGGGCAGTTCGTCCCCGAGACGCTGATGCCTGCGCTGGACGAGCTGGCGAAGGTGCTCGATGAGGCCCGGCGTGACCCGGCTTTCACAGAGGAACTGGACGCTTACCTGCGCGATTACGCTGGCCGAGAAACGCCATTGTACTATGCCCGGCATTTCACGGAGAAACTGGGTGGAGCCCAGATTTACCTCAAACGTGAAGATCTTCTGCATACCGGCGCACACAAGATCAATAACGTTCTCGGGCAAGGTCTCCTCGCGAAGAGGATGAAGAAACCCCGGATCATCGCCGAAACGGGTGCCGGGCAGCACGGAGTGGCCACCGCGACCGCCGGTGCGCTCTTGGGGCTCGAGACCGTTGTCTACATGGGCACGGAAGATATCGAGCGCCAGCGCCTCAATGTCTTTCGAATGCGGCTGCTGGGCGCGACGGTGGTTCCTGTCGAATCTGGATCGTGCACGCTCAAAGACGCCATGAACGAGGCCATTCGAGACTGGGTAACTCATGTGCGCACAACGTTTTACGTGATCGGTACGGTCGCGGGCCCCCACCCCTACCCGGTGAT
>CAYTDF010000670.1:0-3427 GCA_964436365.1 uncultured bacterium
TCAACCAGAGGTTGGGAGCCGCTTCAAATTCAACTAACTATGGCACATACTCATTACCGCGCGGGCGGATTCAAAGTGGTGTCCCGTGCGGACGAGCAGACTGCTTCCACGGGCCCGCCCTTTACGGGGCTTCTACCGCCCACGGACGTATTTGAGTGGCGCGGGCCGCGCATGCTTGATGCCAAGCTTTGGCGGAAGCAGTGCTTCACCTGTATGTGGGCCAACAGGTCGGCTGTCGAGATCGAGTTCAAGTTTGGCAAAGTGAAGCGTTACCGGAAAGAGACATTCTGCTACGGCCCTCGGTCATGCCCGCTATACGACATGGGTCCACCCCGGCAAGTTCCGTATTTCGATTCCTTCCCGTCGCTTGATGAGGGGTGGATGGATGACCTGTGCACGGAAATGCGGGGCGAGGAGGATTAATTGGCAGGCCGGAACGCCCCAATTGTTCGTCAACGGGAATCAGATACGTGCGACTTCCTCACGATCTAATATTTGCGAGGCACACGGAGTTTTTCGGGGGGACACGGTGCCGGATTCGTCCGAAACAGGGTACCGATTTACTCCGAAATCCCATGCCGGTTTAACTCCGAACTGACATGCCGATTTGGCCGGAATAGGCATAGCCGGAATAGGCATGCTTGACAAGCAATCATTCTTTACTATATACTCCGCATTAAGATTAGGCATAGGAACTAGGGGGTCGCGCAAGCGACCTGCTGAAGAAATGGGCCGGTAATCGTCGAAAGAGAGGGGTTGCCGCTTTTTTTTTGCCTGTCCGGTGTTCTGCTCTAAGCGTGCATCGGAGGTTCGCACGCCTGGAGCAGCTTCGTTCCCGCACTGCGGAACTCCTATGGCCTTAGCTGGTGGTTGCCATGAATAGACCTTCGTGTTCCTCCTCAACAACAGACCAGGCTGTTCCCACCCCTGCGTTTCGCTGGACCACTCGCGTGATGCTGCCCGTGGGGATATTCGTAGCATTCACCGGGTTGTTTGCAGGATCAGTCCTCAGCAGCCTCACTCCCGCCGTGGAAGTAGTGGCATTGCCAGTTGTCGAACGTCCGTCTATTAAAGGCACAGCCCCGAACCAGGGCGAGAAGCAGCAAGCGGTGGTCGTTCAGGCTGCGGGTTGGATTGAGCCCGACCCCTTCGCAGTCTACGCAGCCACGCTGATCGACGGCATTGTGAAGGAGGTGTCTTTTCTGGAAGGCAACCAGGTCGCAAAAGGTGATCTGCTGGTTCGGCTGATTGATGATGACGCACGTCTCATGCTTGAACGCGCCCAAGTGGAAGCCCGTGCGGCTGAGGAATCCTGGCAAGCCAATATTGAGGCCCAGCGTGAATCCATGGTGGCTGGGGCGAGCGTCGACAAGACCCAAGCCTCCCTGGAACTGGCTCGTGCCGAACTGGAGGCTGAACGGGCGGTTCTACGAGGGGCCAAGGACATCAATGACCGCACAAGAGTTCTTGTCGGAGAAGCCCTTATTTCTCACGAAGAGCACGACAGAACGGAGGCAACGGCGCAGGCTCAGGCGGCGCGGGTGCGCGTTGTTGAGCGAAGGATTGATGAGTTGAAGGCGCAATTACAAGGCGTTCAGGCCGAGCAGGCTGCCGCGCAGCGCCGACTCGAGTTGCGTACCGATGAACGTCGTCACTTGGAGCTTACACGCGTGGCTTTGGAAGAAGCACGGCTTCGACTGGAGCGCACGGTAATCCGTGCGTCTATTGACGGTGTCATTATGCAGCGGGTGGTTGAACCTGGTTCTATGGTAAGGGCGTCTTCTGATAATCCAGAGATGGGAAAAGTTGCCGCGCTCTATGACCCGAAGAAGTTACAGGTTCGCGTCGACGTGCCGTTGGCGGATGTGGCAAAGGTAGGAGTCGGTCAACTTGCGAAAGTGCTTGTGGAGGTGCTGCCGGATGCCCTATTTTCCGGCAAAGTAACGCGGATAACCAACTTTGCGGATATCCAGAAGAATACGCTTGAGGTAAAAGTTGCACTGGACGATCCAGCACCTGAACTGAAGCCCGACATGCTTGCCCGTGTGCGTTTTCTTGCAGCGCCGCAAGCGTCCGATTCGAAGGCGGCTACGGGAACCTACTCAGTCTTTGCCCCTGCCTCGGCGGTCGGCTCCGGTATCGCATGGGTGGTGACGCAGTACGACGGTGAAGAGGGGCTTGCGGCGAGGCGTGACGTCACGACCACCGGCGCGGAGGCTGACGGCTGGGAAGAGATCGCTTCCGGTCTTCAGCCGGGAGATCTGGTTGTTGTATCCCCCCCTGAGAACCTTAAGCCGAATCAGCGAGTAAGAGTCCGCAAGGGAGGGATCTAATAGATGCCGACTATCCAATGCCGTCGGCTGACTCGCATCTACAAGCGCGGCGTCCAAGAGATCACGGCGCTCGACCACTTGGATCTTGATGTGGAAAACGGGGAGTTCCTTGCCCTGATGGGGCCGTCCGGTAGCGGCAAGACCACCCTGCTCAACCTCGTTGCAGCCATTGATCGTCCGACATCGGGCGAGTTGCTTATCGAGGGAAAGGACATCGCTCGGCTGCCGCGCTCGTCGCTGGGAGGCTGGCGGCGAGACCATGTCGGCTACATCTTCCAACTTTACAATCTGGTACCGGTGCTGACGGCCTACGAGAATGTGGAGTTGCCCTTGCTGCTTCAGCCCCTCTCACGCGCAGAGCGGCACCGCCGAGTTTCATCGGTGCTGAACGCGGTGGGGGTCGCAGACCGCCACGACCACTATCCGCGCCAACTGTCTGGCGGCCAGGAACAGCGGGTTGCCATCGCCCGCGCCATCGTAACCGAACCGAAGATCCTGGTTGCCGATGAACCCACCGGTGACCTCGACAAACCATCTGCCCGAGACATCCTGACGTTGCTCCAGGGCCTGTCGCGAGAAATGCGCTGCACGCTTATCATGGTAACGCATGACCCGCATGCGGCGGAATATGCAAGCAGGACCTTGCACCTGGAGAAGGGAAGACTGGTCGAGGAGGCGGCATCATGATCCCTGCGCGCATGATCCCGCTAGTTACGAAGTACGTTGTGCGGCATCAGGCACGCACCCTCCTCACCCTTGGGGGCATCGCCACAGCCATGTTTCTGTTTTGCGCGGTGCAGGCCATACACGCCAGCGTTGCCGCCGCCACGGAGGAAACGGCAGGCGAAACGAATTTGGTCGTTTACCGCGAAAACCGCTTCTGCCCGTTTACGAGCGAATTGCCCCAGTACTACACGCGCACCATTGCCTCAATCCCCGGCGTCGCCAGCGTTTCACCGATGCGAATCGTCGTAAACAATTGCAGGGCATCTCTCGACGTCGTGACATTCAGGGGTGTCAATGAGGAGGCTTTGCGGGCGGCGGACTTTGTTGTCGTCAGCGGAAGCCTGGAGGACTGGACGCGGCGAAATGAT
>CAYTDF010000671.1:0-3419 GCA_964436365.1 uncultured bacterium
AAACTCGGGAGGCCACAATCCATCTCGATGGATTAAATGACATGAACGTGCGTAAACTCTTTGACCTTGGAGAACACACGGTCGTGAATAGGAATGCGATGACGGACACGTGGCACAAATATGACGCTTTCGTTTATGAAGTTACGGCAAGACGTCCATGACGGGCAGCACAGCAAGACGATCGGCAGAAACACCCTTCGAATAGCCGCTTCCGGCTCCAATTGTGTATCTTGCGTTCGTCGCAGAATGAGCGGCTCATGATAGGACGTGAACCTGATGTTCCAAGGGCTGCGTTGCGTTTCTCTATGAAGGACTGCAATCCAGCTCCGGGAGAGATAGGAATCCATACAATTCTCCGATTGACAACGTCCCTGCAAGAAGCGTACTATCGTTTGACGGCAGTGGAGGCTTCGCATCAACACTGTGTATCCGCATTATCGCGTTTTAGGAGCTGAACCTGAAGTCTGTGAGCAAGACCGCGGATATCCGAAATTCACGCCAGGCAGAGAGCCCTGTGAGGATTGTCCCGGCGCCCGAGATCATGAATCAAGCGAACGGGTAATACTTGGAGGCCATATTGGCGTAAAGGGTTCCGCAGTGGCTCAAAATAGGGAGGAGCATCGTGAAAAATAACGTTCTTTCGAATTGGTTTCAGACCGTGATTGTTGCCCTTTTCGCGGCCGTATTCTCATGCCTCGTCATGCCGAGCGGCGTATGGGCTGAAAGCGAGCTGCGGATCGGCGATCTGGAGATACGGACTCCCACGGTGGCGATTCCCTACTATCACTTTGCCATGCGGCTGAATCTTCCGAAAGCTGGCCCGGTGCGAATCCAGCATCTGCAGGTGAACTCCGAGCCCGTTCTCAATCACATCCTATTGCACAACGAAAGAAAGCTCGATACAGACCAGATCAACATCGAACGGCGCATGGCGATCGCGCCGGCGGTGAAGAGCTCGAGACCGGATCGAACGTACGAGAGCCCCACATTGATCGGCCGGTTGAATTGGCGGAATGGACAGACCTGCCGTCTTGATCTCGCCTTAGAACTGCAGAACGAGCCGGGAAAGACCTATCGCGTTACTGCCGAGGCCGCGGCTCCGGAAAAGGGCGGGTATTGGAATCCTAACTGGGAGCATTACCAGGGCGTTGTCGTCAGTGAAACGGCGGGGGTCGACCGTCTGAAAGAACCTGTGGAGGCGAGAGTTCTATTTTACCCGGATACGGTAAGCGATTTGGCGCGGGAAGTCCGGGTGGTCCGCTACGATTGCAGGAAACGGGTCCACACTGTGATTCCCTGCCAAGTCGTGGATTACGAATCGTTCGAAGTCATCGAGCCACCGTCCCACAACCAGCATGGTAAATTGAAGCCCAAGTCGGCGATCTCCACAGACGCCGCGACCGTCGTGTTTATGGCCGATGTCCCCGCAGACAAGAGTGTCCTTTATCTTGTTTTTTACGGAAATCCAAACGCCCCCGATCCAAACTACGGGAGTGATTTGAAGGTCACAGGCACGAGACCTGGCGTCGCGGTCGAGAACGACATGTACCGCCTGAAACTTCACGACGCAAGCGGCATGCTGGATGAACTGACACTCAAATCCAAATCGGAACACCTATTCGTACACAAGAAGGAAACGAACGGGGCGATTCAGTGGAATCCCGGCTGCTATGCGCCGCCCCGCCCCTGGGCCCATCTGTCGGATTGGTTGCCGGGCAAGTACGATTACGAATACGAGGACGTTGAAGGGCCGATTCTATTCAAGACCCGACGTTGGGGGCAGATGCCCATGATGCCAGAACTGGGATGCTCCATGGTCTACAAGTTCTATCCGGGCCAACCCTATTTCTATATGAGTTCCGCCGTCCACTTTCGCTACGACGTCCAAGTTCAGGCGCTTCGGAATGCGGAGGTCGTCTTTGCGCGGGAAGCGTATAGCGAAGCGGCGTGGTGGGATCCACGGCTAGACCGCGTGGAAACGCGCCGGATCGTTGATTATCCGGACCTGACCGAATGGATCGTGCCCGATGATACTCCGTGGGTCGCCTTCTTTGACCGCGAGAAAGGATGCGGCTACGCGGGAATCCAAAAAAGTTTCGCGTATGGAAGCATCGAAGGCAATCTGCAGATGTACAACCCTTACATGTACATCACCACAGGACCGTGGATCTATTGGGTGCGGGCACTGGTCTATCCTTACGGAAGCCGGAACCCCCAACAGGTCTTCAACGTCACCGCCGGAAGCGTCTTCTTGGAGGAATGGATCTATCTTCCATTCGAATTATCCAAAGGGAAAAGGATGTTCGAAGCGGTCGAGAAACTCGCCCAAGCCGTTCCGCATCCCCTCGAAATCCATGTCGAGGATCCTAGCGATCCCAAAATGCAGATTCCCGAAGAGATCTACATCGAGCCGGAGAAGACCGGGTGGGAGGAATGATTGCCGTTTCTTACCTCCCTGCCCTACCCATGTGGCGGAAGGAATCTCTTGAGGGGTCGAAGTCAGGGTGGTCTGGCCCCGTCTGATGACCGGAGTGTCTGCCATACGTTGGGAGGTTCATTTCGAGGTGTGCTGGATCGCGTAATGGACCAGCCGTGTCCCGGACTCGATGTTCAGTTTTTCCTTCATCCGTTCGATATGCGATTCGACGGTCTTGGGGCTGATGTTCAATGTATCGGAGATTTCCTTGCGTGAATGTCCCTGGCCCAAGAGCTGGAAGACCTCGACCTCCCGGCCGCTGAGGATCTCTCTGGGGCAGATATCTTCGCTGGGATCCTGACCGCGCAATAAGTCGACGAGTGACGATGAGACACCTTCACTCACGTAATTCCGCCCCTCCAAAATAGCTCGCTCAGCCGTGGTCACCTTCTGAACGGATTCACGCTTCAAGATATACCCGGAAGCTCCAGCCTTCAACGCCCGTTCGACGTACACAGGCTCGTCGTGCATGGAGATGACTAAGACCCGGATGCCAGGCTTGTCCCGCTTAAGCTGCCGGATCAGGTCGATCCCATTGCTTACACCTAGAGAGATATCGACCAACACGACGTCCGGCACAGCACTCTCGATGCCCGCGAGTGCCGAGTCCAGACTTCCGGCCTCTCCACAGACATCGAATTCCCCTTCGGTTTCGATTGCCCTCGCAACACCGGCACGCACCAAGGGGTGGTCGTCAACGATGAATATTCTCTTGCGCTTCGACTCGGCCATTTTGAATCCTTCGGACTCCCTATCGAACGTCAAGAGCTATACCTCGTCGATCCCTGTCCAGATGTGCAGGTGACGGAGGCGGATCCTTGCAAATGCGGAAGTGATTGCGTTCCTCAACGGCGTTTGTAGTACATCGCCTCGAGGACACGGCCCTCCTTGTCGGTCCCACAGAGGACAAGTGCACCCTCTTCCGTCCAAACGGAGTCATAGA
>CAYTDF010000672.1:0-3417 GCA_964436365.1 uncultured bacterium
CCACGACCCGGTCCTGGCGGATCTGGATGGAGACGGAACGCGCGACATCATCGTCGGCAAACGGTACCGGGGACACAATGGAGGCGATCCCGGAGCGATGGAGCCGCTCTGCATTTTCTGGTACCGCGTCACAAAAGGGGCGGACCCGAAGTTCACCAAACATATCGTCAGTTACGACGAGAATATCGGGACCGGGATGAACTTCGCCGTCATGGACATCGACGCCGACAGTGATATCGACATCGTGGTTCCCGGCAAGACCGGCCTGTACCTACTCAAGAATGTGACCGAGAAATAATAGAACCGAGGGCTTATTTGGGAAATCCCAGTTGAATGCGGTAAGAATTACGCTGTCGATTCCATTGGGGACGGCAGGAAGAAGACCAGGCTGAAGGGAAACGATGATGAGAGAGATGAACACGAGAGCCATTCGGTCTGTCAGAGTCCTCGTCCTGATGTTTCTCATGGGCGCTTTCGTCGCAAGGCAGGCGGAAGGGGTCAGCATCGAGGAGGATCCTTCAGAATATCCCCGGTCCACCGATCTTTTCGTCCGAGGGTCTGACGGTGTGGCCCTTCACCGCATCCCAGCCTTTACCGTAACTCCCAAAGGCACCTTGATCGCTGTGTGTGATGCCCGCCAGGATAGGGGTGATGACCTGCCGAATAACATCGATCTCGTCATGCGCCGGAGCTCTGACCTGGGCCGAACTTGGACACCAAGCGAAGTAATTGTGGACTTCCCCGGGAATGAAGGAGCGGGAGATTCCGCGCTACTTACCGACCGTGATACGGGAAGAGTCTGGCTCCTCTACACCTACGGACCGGAGGGAATCGGTTCGGGATCGAGCCAGCCGGGATTGGATGGCCCAACGCTCCAGCTGCATCTTATCCACAGCGACGACGAGGGGGCGACCTGGTCTGAACCGGCTCATCTCAATCCTCAAGTGAAAGATCCCGCTTGGAATGCCATCTGGTCCTCGCCGGGCTGCGGGTTTCAAACCTCTGCGGGACGTCTCTATTTTCCCTTGACGCGAAAGTCCGAGGCCGTGTTTACCCATTACATTTATAGCGATGACCGGGGGCGTTCCTGGCACATTACCCCACCGGCGGGCCGCAACACGAACGAATCGATGCTCGTTACCCTCGATGACGGAACATTGATGGCCAACATGCGCGGCACGGATGGCACACATCGACGGCTGGTGGCCATCTCCAGCGACAATGGCCGTTCCTGGAGCGAACAAACCCATGATGCGACGCTAATCGAACCCCAGTGTCAGGCCAGTCTGATCCGCTACTCGGCTCTCTCGAATGGACAAGACAGGAACCGCCTTCTCTTTGCCAATCCCGCAAGTACGAAGCGCGAAAACATGACCGTCCGTCTGAGCTACGACGAAGGCAAGACCTGGCCGATTTCGAAGACCGTATGGCCCAACCTGGCGGGGTACTCGTGCCTCGCGGTTCTCCCCGATGGCTCCGTTGGACTGTTCTACGAACACGGCCTGCAGCATTCGACCGATCAGCTCGCATTCGTGCGCTTCACCCTAGAATGGCTGACCGGCGGCAAGGATAACGGGCTGAAATAGACGTTATCTGCATATCCTCCCTATTCCACCCACGTAGTGGAACTAATCTCAGGTCGGAGAGGGCAATTGGGGGCATGTCTACGTGGCCAAAAGCACTAGATCTCAGTGATTGAGCTGCGGATTCTTTTTGGGACAGCGGCGTATTCAGGAGACGTGAAAACATGAACGACAGAATAAAGATATTGGGTAGAATCCGGGTGTTCGCATTCAGTATCCTGATGGGCACTGTCTGCTTTTCGCAAACGTCACCCGAGACGCCTGCCGCACTCGCAACGAACGGCAACGGAATGGGGGCGACGGATGTTGGGATATGGTACTGCACCTATTTTGGAGATGATTGGACCAGGGTCGGAGGAATGGGATATCCGCCCTGCATGTACCGGCCTCTCTGCTCCAACGAGGCTGGAGACTATCGCATCTACAACGCTACGGATACTGCGGTTATCGATTTTCACCTAGAGCAAATTGCCGAAGCGAAGATAGACTTCATATTACTGGAATTGACGCCTGGCGGATTGGGTGGCTACCGGCCCATGATGAAACCATTTGTGGACAATGCGCGCGTGGTGCTTCGGAGACTAAAGGTCTGGAATGATAGCCACCCATGGAAAGTCAAGTACGCCATAGCCGCTGGCTCCCACAAAGATGTCCACGGCAGCGGTTCGATCGGACTGTGCATGGAAGAGGAAGCTCGGGACGTCTACGACACCTTCCGTAACAATCCGAGTTACGGCGGACCGGATAATTACTACCACCTCGATGGAAAGCCGCTCATCGTCTACTGGGGATCTGTCAAACAGAATCGCTCCGCCTGGGAGAGTTATGAGGGAGACAAGACCTATGGAAATCGTTTCTCAATGAGATATGCCAGCGACGTCGTCAGTGGGAATTACGGTTGGAATATTTATGAAAGCGGAACAGTCATCCATGACGAAGTGGAAGTCGTATCGCCGGGATGGGGGCATTTCACTCGAGAGAAGCCTCCCTATGTATCCAGACGCCATGGCGACTTTTACCGGCGTTGCTGGGATACCGTCTTGAAGAATCCAAGGCCCAGGATCGTCATGATCGTAGCGTTCAATGATTATCTGGAGAATACGGCGGTATGGACGGCTGACACAACCAACCTGACCGACGCGGACAGATGGTGCGACCATGATGGGAAACAAAATCCGGGATTGTACTGGGATATCACCAAGGAAAAGATAGACGCTTTACGTGCTGGATCATGTACCAATAAATAGTTTTGACAGCGCCAGTAAAGGAATTATGGATTTCCTGCCGCTCCCTGGCTAGGACTCGAACCGGGATTTTGGCGTTGAAGCACGGTATTTTGATGGTCTCCAGAAAATACCCCATACTGAATTCTATTCCCTGAATGGAGGACGCTGGGCATGCGCGGAAGAGTACTTGGGTTTACCCTGATTGAATTGCTGATTGTGGTCGCGATCATCGGTATTTTGGCGGCCGTAGCCGTACCCAATTTTATGAATGCCCGTACGCGGGCGAAGATCATGCGCGCGGTGGCGGATATGCGCAATATCAGCACGGCCTGCGGCGCGTACGTGGCCGACAGTGGCGATTTCCCCCTGGGGATCATTATGGGCCACGAGCCACGCGAACGGTGGGGGTGGGGATTCCTGCCCGAAACCTTAACCACCCCCGTCGCCTATCTGGCCGATCTGCCGATTGATGAATTCAACGTGAACTACAAGGTCTTCGGCCAACAGCTGAGCCAAGATGCGCCGTTCGGCCACCCGCATACGCGGTACCGCGTATCGCGCAAGAAACCCTACACGGGTCCCAATCCCGCCCTGACCCCTGAAGCCCA
>CAYTDF010000673.1:0-3409 GCA_964436365.1 uncultured bacterium
GATAAACACTTTGCCTTCGTAGCATTCTCTCAGGCCCGAATCGCGCTCCGTCACGGTGATGCTCGCAATCCGCCCATCGCTCTTGGTTAGGTTCTCTGGCAACGCGTCGAACTGACGCCGTTTGCGAACGACGATCAGCCCCTTCTGCTCGTGTTCGCCAAACATTCGCGCAAAGATGGCCTCCGCCACACGGGGTTCGAAACGATACCCTTGTCTACAATCCTTAACCTGCGGCGAATCCGCCCCGTACGTCTCCACATAGTGTTTCCGCACCGCCGTCACGAACTCCATAAAAAGCCCGCCGGTCGCGTCCCGCGTCGAGATGTCGGTTGCGCCCAACCCGTTTGCGGGCAAACCTCCCACGTGGCTGCTCCGTTCAAGCAGAACCGCCGTGTGGCCTTCACGGGCGACACTGATGGCGGCCATGATCCCGCCCGGGGTACCTCCCACAACGACGACATCGAAACCGTGCGTCTGAGGGCTAGAAGTCTCGCTCGACACGGGGACAGCCAAACACGCGAGTAGAACCGAGAATATCACGGAGATTGTCATGCGGATTCGATTCCATCCTCTTCGCGATCCACTGGCGACATAAAATTCTTGCGGCTTGACAACAGACGTCATGGTCAGTTCTCTTCTTTCTGCAACAGAACTCCGGCATGGAAGAAATGGGATTGAGAGAAATTCTGCATGCTCTCCCGCAGACTACCCAACCTTTATTCTCGTGTGGGAACCGATGCCGAAACCTTCGCCGGTTTCGTCTCACACACGACGCGAAATCCAACATTGAAAACCGGTTGATACGGCTCATACATAACGCGGGACTCCGAATGCGCACGCTCCGGCCGGTCGTACCATGAACCGCCGCGCGCAACCTTCTTCCCTTCCCGCGTAAGCGATTCGGAAGTCGTTTCGGATTGGATTGAACTTCGCGTCCACTCGGCGACGTTCCCGTGCATATCGTACAGCCCCCACGGATTCGGCCGGTAGAGGCCTACCGGAGCGGAGACACGATGTCCATCGTCGTACCCGGTTGCCGCCGGACGCCATTCGGGAATGGCCCCTGAGGGGAGCCCCCAGTCGAATGTATCGATCTGGTGCAGCGTGGCGTCCGCCAGGTTCGCGAAGGGGGTGAAGTCCACCTTCGGTTCGCCATACCAAAACGGAGTTTCGGTACCTGCACGGCACGCATATTCCCACTGCGCCTCGCTGGGGAGGCTGAAGTTCTCCCCGGACATTTCGCTCAGCCATCGACAGAATCCAACCGCCTGATTCCACGACACGCGGACCACCGGTTGCCGCGCCGCATTGACGGGGTACCCGCGTTCCTGAACGCTGAATTGCAGGAAATCGCCATGCTCCAAACGGCTGTCGTGCGCGAGATCGTACCGGGCAAACTGCTCGTTCGTCACCTCGACCTCACCGATCCAGAACGGCTCATCGGCGGGAATCCGTCGCAAGGTCAACTCCACCCCGCCGCCCAGATCGACCGACCGGCTGCCATTCGAACTCTTGTCTCGCGAACTCACAACGTCTGGTTTTGTGCGACGCCGTTCCGCAAGAAGAACGTCATCGCCAATCGGCTCAGTTTGCGTAGCGGCTTGAGGGCCACGAAACGCGACTTTCGGAACTTCATGAACCGCTTCCGGGTCCTCGTCGATACGAGCGTAGCGCCTCTCCATCTCCTGGCGGCGATTCCGTTGATGTTCGACTTTGTCCCAGCCGACGATCTCATGCCAAGTGCCGTGTGCCGGAGTGTTCAAGTCGATCCAGGTGATCAGCCGGTCCCAGGCTTCCGCATCCAACTCAACACGGTAGTGCCCATCCCTCAGCAGTTGAACCAACTGACTTGTATCGGCATGAAACTCCCCCGGAGGCAGAAGATGAATATCACTCTCGATGGATGGGGAACGTACATAGCGCTGCAACGCCAGGTACGAAGGGGTGAACTTCGTACCGTTGTTATAGGTATCCATTCCCGCCCGGGGATGCACCGGGGGACGTACGGAAAGGTCCGGCCTCGCGACGCCGTCGTCATGTTGCTTCCCGTCGTGGCAGCCGACGCAGTACTCATCGAGCACCGGCTGAACCTCACGCTTGAAGGAAAATCCTCGAGTGGGACCGTACCACGGCGCGATCTCCGAAGGTGTCCGCTGCGAGGCCCGCGTCAGTTTCGAAGGCGGTCCAGCGTTCTGGCGCTCGTGACACCCCACACACGAAAGAACTTCGCCGGGCATCGCGGTCATCCAGCTCCGCATCAGCTGCAGTGCTTTTCCTTCGCCATCGAGCGGTTGAACGGAGATCGGCGTATTTGCCGGAACGCGGAACAACGCAGACCCGTCTTCCTCGACCGGGACGGTACCCATGATTCGTTTGACATCCCACGGACCATCGAGACCGACACGATTCACCTGCCCTCCCATCCCGTGATAGGCGAAATGATAGCTATGGAGGCGCAGTTTCTTCACCGTCCCCCGGGGAATCCCCTTGAGTCCGTCACCCGCGTAAACATCCGCCATATACACAACCGCGTCATCCCTGTTCGGATCCACCTTACTGGGAATCACCGGCGGCGTATTCGTCTTTCGGATGGGGATCGGTTCGAGCAACGCGTACCCTTCGCTCTCTTTGAGCAAGATCGCATTGTCGAATACGTCCACAAGATAGATACCCCAACGCGATTCGGCATCCGGTTTGCAGGCCGTGATGAAATAACTCTCACTCAGCGGCCAGGGGTGTAGGAATTTCGGCCAACTCTCCTTGACCAGCTCGTCACGGATCACGGGCTCGACCTTTCGACCGCGTCCCGGAATCCGTTGACCCCCCCCGTCGGCCTCATGCCGTCCCTTGGAGGGATCGAAAAGGATCAGTTCTCCCATCCGAGGCACATCGTGGTGTCCGCTGATCACGGCCACGAATTTCGTAGGGTGGTTGGGGATGGGGCGCGCATAGAACATCGAGTTCGGCCAATACGAGTTGCTGCCGTAATACTCCATCTGTTCCGTACCGTCGGGATTCATGTGAAAGAGGATGCGCGAAACGAAATGGGGGATATCCGAATATTCCCAACGCAGATACAGCACTCGTCCGTTATTGAGAACCGTCGGGCACCAATCGTGGTCTTGCTCAAACGTCAATCTTCGGATCGCTCCAGTCCCCACATCCATTCCATACAGGTTCGAGACATGGGACGAGCCGGTGACACAGGGCACACCGACAAAAGGCGCCGTCGACGTGAAAAGCAGGTTACCGTCCGGCAGATAGCACGCGTCGTAGTTATCGACATCCGATTCTTGAATCAGCGGGAGTTGCCGAAGCCCTGTGCCGTCCACACGGATTTCAAACACTTGCCAACGGCCATTCTCACTCGGCATCGAGAACAGCATTCGGCCGGCATCGAAATGCAGGT
>CAYTDF010000674.1:0-3393 GCA_964436365.1 uncultured bacterium
CGCTTTGCGTTTGATACACGTCCATCTCCTTCCGTCCTCTGAAGACCAGACGTCGTTCAGCATCCGGCTGCCATTAGGCTCTGGAGGAACACGAAGGCTGCCACCGGTCAGGAAGAGCTTGTTCTGATAGGAAACGGCCGCGTGGTTTTTGCGCTTCTCGAACCATGGTTTCCGAACCGTCTCCGAACGCCAGTCGACCCCGTTGCCGGAAGAAAGAACGTCTTGGTAGTACTGCGTTCCGTCCGTAGCGCCGCCGAGCAGGTACGAACGGTTGTTGTGAATCGCAGTCGCCCAAACGTGCCGCGCTGGCCACGGCGCGTCGGCCACCTCGCGTCTCCAGTGAACGCCATCGGGGCTCGACCAAATGTCGTTGTGATTGCGAATCGGGCCGACCGAAGCCAAGCCGCCGACCACCCACAGTCTGCCCGCGAGCGCAAATACTGCATGGCACCACCGCGGCTGCCACGGAGCCGAAGCCAATTCCTGACGCCATTGCACGCCGTCCCCAGACGACCAGACGTCGTTGAGCTGATCCCCGTGATGCAACGTCCCCGTTCCCCCCAGCACCCACAACCGATTCTGAAACACCGCCAAACCCAAGCCATAGCGCGGCGACCAAGGCGCTGCATCCAGAACCTGGTGGTACGTCAAACCAT
Organism: uncultured bacterium; assembly: GCA_964436365.1. Classification (GTDB taxonomy): domain Bacteria; phylum Hinthialibacterota; class Hinthialibacteria; order Hinthialibacterales; genus CAYTDF01. The sequence continues at coordinate 657 of CAYTDF010000674.1, forward strand.
TGCTTTCCGCACCCACTGCCGGGGGGGGGTCGCAACAGCGGATGCCACCGCACCGAGTCCCAAAGTCCCCGTGGTTTTCAGCCAATTGCGTCTGGATAGCAAAGACGAATCCTTCTTGTTCATGACGACTCCCCTTCGGCTTCCTGAATCAGTCTGAAGAGTTTTGCCGCTCGCCTCAAACCAACCACGTCGGGTTTCGCTCCAGGTTCAGAACCGCCTTGGAGTGACCGGGCAGCCGGTCGATGACACGGTCGCCCTCGTAGAGCAGGACCTCGACCTCTGTATAGCCGATATCGCGGGCCTGACTACTGATGGGCGCGGTCGAGACTTCCACCGTCGCGAAGCGCATGACTTGGATTTCGTGCTCTTCTCCGGGATCGAGCCGCCAGGTCAGCTTGTTCCGTCCCCGCACGACCGCCATACGGGTCTTGGGGTCGAGGTTCAGCCGGAGGTATGCGCGGCTGCCGCACCACCCGAGAACTGCCGACCACTCCCGCGTGGCGACTTCGTGCATCGCGCCTCCCGCGCCGCCCTCCAGGGGAATCGCACCGAGCCACGCGAAAAAGTCGTATGGCGAACGCTCCAAGCGCGGCGGCGCGAAGAGCTGCCCCGTCAGTTCTTCCGCACTCACCGGCTCGGCTTGCTCCCATATCGGAGTATCCAGTTCCGGCATTGGGTCCAGACCGGCGTGTTTTCTCGCCTGCCGCAGATGTCCTCGGAACAGCGCGTCATAGAAAGAGTCGTGGTCGGAATTATTCGTGTCACCATACCACCAGAACCAATCGCTGCCTTCGGCCAGATAGAGCCGGTGGAAGGCGCGCTCCAAATCCGGTGCCTCACTAGTCTGTTGCTCTGAAGTAGAACCTTCCGAGCCTTCGGCCACCGCCGGTGCTTCCGCGCTCTCTTCCGGAGTCGAAGAGGCGACGGTTTCCACATCGTCGCGCACGCGGCGCAGCAGATCCCATGCGGCGTTTTCTTCCGCGCCACCGATCCATATCCGGTAGTTGCCGTTGATCCACGATCCGGGTTTGAGTTTCCGTATCCGCCCGACACGTTTGGTTGGGAACGCTTCCAGCATCTCCGACACGGTTACCGGTTTCAGCTCCGGCCTTTTAGCGATGCCTCGAATCAGAGCGTCGAGAAAATCGTGCCCGTCATTGGGGAAATGCTCCCAACAGTTCTCTCCATCGAGGATGACCGGTGCCAACGCGGGGCCTCTGGGGATACGCCCGCGCACTTTGGTGATAAGCCGCTGGATGAAGTGGTCGGTCGCTTCGCGCGGAGGTGTGGTGAAGTAATGGAACCCGATGTGATCCGAGAGTTCGTGATCCCGGAAGATCATCTGCACGTCACCCTGCTCGGTCTCCATGGTGTAGGGCCGGTATGGATCCGCGCCCGACGGATGCCGTACGCCCTCGATCTCGACATTCGAGCCGCTGACGATAGCCTCGTCCGTGGCGCACCAGTTGAACCCATGCGCGGCGATCAGGTTGACGGCCTGGTTCGAAACCGAGCCTTCCGAGGGCCACATGCCACGAGGCGCGGTACCGAAATGTTTCCGGTAGATCTCCACAGCCATCTCGACCTGCCTATCCGCGTCTTGCGGGTACTGGAACGGTGGCCGGGGCAAGGGGTCGGTGGGCTGGCACTGCCGCATAACGTTTGTATCGCACAGCAGGGGCAGGATGGGGTGGGCGTACGGTGAGGCCGTGACCTCGATGAGACCTTCGTCTTGCAGACGCCGGTGGACTTTCACCACATCGCCGCACAGTTCCCGGTGACGATCCAGCAACGCGGCTTTCTCTTCTTCGCTGAAGTCGCGCCCCTTTTTCACCAGCTCGTGCGAGATATCCTCCGCCGACTCCGTCCACAACGGGTCCATCCAGGCCAGGTTGAACCAGACCTGCAAATCGCGCCACTCCGCATCGGTCCAGCCGGTCAAGCATGTTTTGGGCGTATTTTTCCGTTCCAGCGCGAGTTCGAGATACCGGGGATGGGGCCGAATCATGGTTGGCTCGTTGGCGTCGAAGAAACGTTCCAAGAGGATTCGGCGGTCGGCATCCGTAAGGTCCGCAGCCGGTTTTCGGGAGAGTTCCAGCGCATCGTCGGTCAGTGCGCCGGAGGCGTACCCTTCGAGCTGTTCTATCAAACTGGGGACGAGGTTGATCGTTTGCTTGAACTCATAGCGCTCGGCCAAGAGCGCCATATCGACGTAATCCTTGACCGCGTGAAGCCGCACCCATGGCAAGACCAATCGACCGGTTTCGGGATCGGCGTAGTTGGGCTGATGCTGGTGCCAGAAGAAAGTTACGTAGATCGTGTCGCTCATCGCGCTCCAGACGAACTGTTCTGCAGAAAGGATGACGCACGCGGCTCCGCGGGAGAAGTGCCCTCAGCGCAGAGCGCACGCGGGCCGTAGGGTAGAACGCGCCCTAGATGATCGACCCATCGGCGGTCATCTTCTCGAAAACGTCGGCGTACGCGCCAGCGGACCGATTCCACGAGCCGTCGAACCGCATGGCCCGACGGGCGGCTTCCCAGCGTTTCTCGGGGCGATCGTAGAGGGTGGCCGCACGCTCGCACGCTTTCAGGAACGAACTCTTCTTGGGACGAGTGAAGGTGAAGCCGTTGCCGATCCCATCCGGATGTTCCATGTCGGTTACCGTGTCCGCCAGACCACCGACCGCGTGGACGATCGGTAATGTTCCGTAGAGAAGGGAATACATCTGTGTCAGCC
>CAYTDF010000675.1:0-3371 GCA_964436365.1 uncultured bacterium
CTCCGGAAAAAGGGGCGTAAACAAGACGAGGTAGAGTTGACCGGGTGGTGGAAGCTCGTTAATATTTTACTTCTGTGCGCGGTGTGAGACGCGCGGGTTTCCAAAGACACGCCATCAGGATGCCATGGTGTTGACCGCGGCATCCTTCGCTTGTGTGCGCGAAACATCGACGAAACGAGATCTAGGTGAAGAGCGGAAACGAATGCCGACGATTAACCAATTGATCAAGCGCGGCCGCAAGGCCAAGAAAAAGAAGTCCAAATCCCCTGCGATGCAGGGCTGCCCGCAGCGTCGTGGAGTCTGCACGCGTGTCTGGATTATGAGCCCGAAAAAACCGAACTCGGCTATGCGCAAGGTCGCCCGTGTTCGGCTCACGAACGGTATCGAAGTGAATGCTTATATCCCCGGTGAGGGACATAATCTACAAGAGCACTCGATTGTCCTCGTGCGTGGTGGTCGTGTGAAGGATCTCTCCAGCGTGCGTTATCACGTGGTGCGGGGCGCTCTGGAGACCGTCGGCGTTGAGAAGCGGCGGCGTGGGCGTTCAAAGTACGGGGCTAAGCGCCCAAAGGCCTCATAAGGAGAGAACGATGGGACGACGCACGAAAATTGAACCACGGAAGATCGATCCAGACCCCGTATTTGAAAGCCGTCTGGTTGCGAAATTCGTCAATTGCCTCATGTACGCTGGCAACAAGAGTGTCGCAGAGCGCATCGTTTATGGTGCGTTCCGGATGATCGAAGAAAAGACAAAGCAGGATCCGTTGGAAGTCTTCAAGGCGGCAATCGAGAACGTGAAGCCCAGCCTTGAAGTCCGCTCGCGGAGAGTGGGTGGGGCAACCTATCAGGTGCCCGTAGAGGTGACACCCATTCGTCGGCAGACACTGGCGATTCGGTGGCTGATCGATGCGGCTCGGAAGCGGAACGAGCGAGGACAGACCGCGAAACTCGCCCAAGAAATGATCGACGCCTCCACACGCCAAGGCGTCGCGATTAAAAAACGAGAAGATACACACCGCATGGCCGAAGCCAATAAGGCTTTCGCTCATTACAGGTGGTAATACAGCGTTATTTGTGCTCGACGCTGGGACGGTGACGGTATGAGTCCACCGGCGAGTGTTTGACTGTGCCGCCCTGGTCTGGCTAAAGCTGACCGGGCCAAGGACGGAAGAAGATTGCTATGGTTATCGCAACAGGAAGTGCTAAGAACGTGAGTCTCGCGAAAGTCCGCAACATCGGCATCATGGCCCACATTGATGCTGGGAAAACGACGACGACGGAGCGAGTGCTCTATTATACCGGCCGTACCCACAAAATCGGTGAGGTGCACGACGGCGCGGCGGAAATGGATTGGATGGCCCAAGAGAAAGAGCGGGGCATTACGATCACATCGGCCGCGACCCACTGCGTTTGGCAGGACCACCACATCAACATCATCGATACCCCGGGGCACGTCGACTTCACCGCTGAAGTCGAGCGCAGTTTGCGGGTTTTGGACGGTTGTGTGGCTCTTTTCTGTGCTGTGGGCGGCGTTGAGCCCCAGTCGGAGACGGTCTGGCGGCAGGCCGACCACCATCAGGTCCCCCGTATGGCGTTCGTGAACAAGATGGACCGCGTGGGCGCCGACCTCGATCGTACGGTCGAGATGATGCGAAAGCGCCTCGGCGCCAACCCACTCGTCCTTCAACTCCCGATCGGTAAAGAAGATACTTTTCGCGGCGTGATCGACTTCGTGACGATGCAAGCCCGTATCTGGCATGAAGGAGCCGACGACCTCGGCACGACCTTTGAAGATATAGAAATCCCTGAGGAGTTGGCGGAAGAAGCCGCCCACGGACGCGAGGTCATGCTGGAAGCTTTGGCTGACATCGACGACCATCTTCTCGAGGCTTTCCTCGAGGGTGAGTACATCGATCCCACCGACATTCGCCGAGCCATACGCCGCGCCACGATTCAGGCCGATGTGATCCCCGTCCTCTGCGGTTCCGCCTTCAAGAACAAAGGCGTCCAGATGCTGCTCGACGCGGTGATCGACTTCCTCCCATCACCCCTCGATGTCCCCCCGCTTATCGGTACATCCCCAAAGACGGGCGAGGAAGTTCTCGTTCAAGCGTCCACAGACGAGCCTTTTGCCGCACTAGCATTCAAGATCATGACCGATCCGCATGGAAAACTAACCTTTATGCGGGTTTATAGCGGAAAACTCAAAAGTGGGGAGACGGTCCTCAACGCGACCAAGGGGAAGCAGCAGAAGGTTGGACTGCTGCTGCGGATGCACGCCAACAAACGCGAAGAAGTTAAAGAAGTTTGCGCCGGAGACATCGTCTGCGCCCTGGGTTTAGGCCGCACGGCCACCGGCGATACACTCTGCAGTCGCAACCGGCCGGCTGTGCTTGAGAACGTTGTCTTCCCGGAGCCGGTCATCAGCGTGGCCATCGAGCCGAAAACGCGTGGGGATCAGGACAACCTGGACGTCGCACTCGCCAAACTGTCAGAAGAGGATCCGACCTTCCGGGTCCAAACCGACGAAGAGAGCGGGCAGACCATCATTTCGGGAATGGGCGAGCTCCACCTCGATATCATCGTCGATCGGCTGCTTCGCGAATTCAACGTCGCCGCCAACGTCGGGAAGCCGGAAGTCGCGTATCGAGAGAGCATTACCAAGAAAGTGAAAGCGGTGGGCCGTCACGTGCGCCAGAGTGGTGGCCGCGGCCAATACGGTCACGTGGTCGCGGACGTCTACCCGTTGAAAGATTCGGAAGAGAACTTTGAGTTCGTCAACGACATCGTTGGCGGAACCATCCCCAAGGAATACATCCCCGCCATCCAGCGAGGCATCCAAGCTGCCATGCAGGGCGGCGTGTTGGCTGGGTATCCGCTGGTGAATATTGGCGTACGGGTGTATGATGGCTCGTTCCATGCGGTAGACTCCTCCGAAATGGCTTTCTCCATAGCCGGATCCCTAGCGTTCAAGGACGGTGTCGGTAAAGCGGGACCTCAGCTGCTTGAGCCGATTATGGCGCTCGAAGTGGTTGTCCCTGAGGAATATCTTGGGGATGTGATTGGAAATCTAAACGGCCGGCGCGGCCGTGCTAAAGGCGTTGAAGTGCGGGGAAACACGCAGGTGATCGAAGCCGCTGTTCCGCTTGCGGAGATGTTCGGCTACGCGACAACATTGCGGTCCCTGACCCAAGGACGAGGCTCGTACAGCATGCAACTTTCGCATTACGAGCCGGTACCTGAGAGCATCCAGAGTGAAATCGTCAGCCGTACGAGAGGCAATGTTCGGACCTGACGAGCCTGAATAGGATTGTGGACGGAGACAAACGATGGCGAAGGCAAAATTCGACCGAAAAAAACCCCACGTCAAT
>CAYTDF010000676.1:0-3368 GCA_964436365.1 uncultured bacterium
GAACAGAGCTCGTGGGAAATACTTTAACACATCCGCAGGTGAAGGTTCGCCCAATGGTAGTGACCGGCCAGACTCCCGGGGTCATCGTCGAGTTGACGAATGTAGCGATGAAAAAGGCCTCCTCAAGACAGAAGAGGAGGCCTTTCGAGAATCAATGCAAGGTTCGGGCAAGAATGCGCGGCTCGGGTTACAGTTTCCACGAACCCCTGATCTCACGATCCCGGAGCCGATTGGCTTCGGAGTCGCCCGCGTACCGTTCGCGCCGCGGATCCCATTTCAGAGGCCGCCGGAGTTCGTAGGCGGTTTGAGCCAGTTGGCAAATGCTGGCGGTGCGGTGCCCTACCTCGACATCGCAGACCGGCAAGTCGCGGGAGTGAATGCAGTCCAACCAATTGCGCATGTGGTTTTCGGAATGGGTGAAACGCATGGCGCTGCTGTCGAGCGGCTCTTCGAGAATCCCGCCCGGATCGCTGGTCAGCTTGCTGCGATCCACATAGATGGTTCCCTCTGTGCCCTTGAATGTGCACCCCGAAGGGCCGCCATGGACCATCACAGTCCCATCCGCGTATGTGAAAACCAAGCCGCTCTTAGCGTCGCCAGAGGGAGGCACGATCTTCACCGGCCCACTGTTGTCCATCCCCAAGCCCCACTGGGCGATATCGAAGTGATGGGCGCCGAAATCTGCCAAGCCACCGCCGGCATACTCACGATAGGAGCGGAAATCCGGGAAATGGTCGTGAATGCCCTTGGGACAGAGAATCTCGTTGTATCCACGCTCGGGCGCGGGGGAATTCCACATTTCCCAATCGGTTCCGGCAGGGCAGGCCTGAGTGGGAAGTTCGCAAGGAACGGGCGGTCCCCCCACGCCAACGTGAACGGTTTGGACCCTTCCGAGCCGTCCGTTGCGAATGTACTCGACGGCTTTGCGGAACCGGCCGCCGAACTCACTTCGCTGCTGGCTCCCGGTCTGGAAAATAACGTTGTTCTTGCGAGCCGCCTCGACCATCTTGCGACCGTGTTTGATCACCAACGCCATCGGTTTCTCGCAGTAGATATCTTTGCCCGCGTCGGCCGCCATGACAGCCTGAATCGCATGCCAGAAATCCGGGGTGCCGATCACCACGGCATCGATATCGTCGCGGGCGACGATCTGGCGGAAATCGTCGTAGACGGCGCAACCTTTGTAGGAAGCGCGGGCAGCCTCTTCTCTGTAATACTTGTCGATTGTCTCGCGGCCATGTTCGAGGCGCTCGCGAACGACCTCATTCACCGCCACAACCTGGGTGTCGTCTTCGACGAGACAGCGGCGCAGAAGACTACGGGAGCGCTTTCCGTACCCGATAAAGCCGATCGTGATCCGCTCGTTGGGCGATTTGCGGCGCGCTTTTCGAGAAGAAGCACAACCAACAAGCATCGGTGCAATAGCGGCAGCGGCAGAAGCGCCGACAAAGCGGCGGCGTGAGAGTTTGGCGTCGTGAATCATGACAAAACCTTTCCTATGTCGTGCATTTCGTTCGGGGTCCCCTGGAGACCCGATTTCCATCGTCGCACATTGTAGTGGAGCTCGCGCGGAAGGACAATCGCTAGCGACAACCCTGTTGTAGCCCCCACCGAATCGGAATTCCAAGCCGATTCGACACGGCAGCCCGCAATGTAAGCATAGACTCACATAACGTTACATGCGCGGCATCGTACCGTGCGTGGGGGGGGGAGGGGGGGGATTCTCCGAATGGTTTCCATGGATACGGCTATACTGTTCCCCAGTGGCAAGTGGGCACCAAGCGATAGATGAGGTCGCGATCCCCGCAGGAAAATGCAAAGAGGAAAGGCTTGAGATGGCTTCGGTACTCGTTTCGTTTTGGGACACAAGGCTGACGATCTGCGGTGCAATCTGCCTCGCGGCCGTTCTCTGTTCTCCGCGTGTGATGGCCGATCCGCCGCCCTGGGATACATTCAGCGATACCTGGGTGGGGACGGACGCGCTGGGGCGAACGCTCCCCACATTCGACGAAACGGGAGGCCCGCGAACGGACCGAACCGTGGGCATCTTCTATTTCATCTGGCTTGGCGAACACATCCGAGGCGGTCCCTACGATGTCACAAGAATCCTGAAACGCGACCGAGACGCCATGCAGAAGAAAGATAGTCCGCTGTGGGGCCGCATGCATGCCCCGCATCACTGGGGCCGATCGATCTTCGACTACTACATCACCGACGACGACAGCGTACTGCGTAAACACGCGCAGATGTTGAGCGACGCCGGTGTCGATGTGGTGATCTTCGACGTCACGAACCAGATCACCTACCGCAGGTGGTACTCCGCCCTGTTCCGAACCTGGAGCGAGATGCGGGAGATGGGCAACCCAACGCCGCAGGTGGCGTTTCTGTGTCCGTTCTGGGATCCACACCGCGTCGTCCACGAACTCTGGCGGGATCTGTATAGCCAAGGGCTCTATCGCGATCTCTGGTTCGAATGGGAGGGCAAGCCGCTGATCCTGGCCGATCCAGACCGCAGCCGCGATAGGATCGAAAGTGCGCGCAAAGGTCTTCCCGCTCCACTCGAGCCGGACCATACACTCGGGCAATCTTTCGACACCGACAGACCGTTCGTGAGTGTGGAGGGCTGTATTCCTACGTGGGACACAAAAGAGTCCGGTTTGACTCTGACGCTTCGCCGCGATGGACCGACCGGAGAGAAGGTCATCGAGAAGCGGTTCGAACAGATTCGAGATAACGCGTGGTTGACGCTGCGGTTCGCATCGCCACAGCCCGCGGGACGCTACTTCCTGCAAACCACCGCTGCGGTAGGACGTGTCGGCTGGTGGAGCCAAGAAGAAGAGAGCTTCAGCCTGGGCCAGGCGTTCGCGGACGGTGAAGCCGTGCCCGGCGACCGAACGATTCGTATCCAGTTTATGGGTCAAGCCGATCGGGCCATCCGGGAGTTTTTCACGTTTCGAAAACCACAACCCGACTACTTCCAAGGACCGACACAACCGAATATGTGGGGTTGGCTGGAGGTTTCGCCCCAACACGTCTTCCGTAACGAGGGTGGCGAGAAAGAGCAGATGACGGTGGGGGTCGCCCAGAACGCGGTGGATGGCCGTCTCGGCTCGATGAGCGAGAAGAACGCACTCGGCCGGAGCTTCCACAATGGAACGTTCGACAAGCGACCGGACGCGGTTCTGCACGGATATAACTTCGCCGAGCAGTGGGAAAGAGCGTTGCAAGAAGATCCACGATTCATCTTCATCACCGGATGGAACGAATGGATCATGGGACGTTTCGATTCGTTCAACGGGATCGATCTTCCAGTGATGTTCGTCGACCAGTTCGACCAAGAGCACAGCCGCGACATCGAGCCGATGAGA
>CAYTDF010000677.1:0-1777 GCA_964436365.1 uncultured bacterium
GCGGAGGAGTACTTGGAGTCCGTCGGTGTGAAGGTGGTCAACCGAGAAGTTGGGGGCGAGCGGGGACGCAAGGTCATCTTTCAGACGGAGACGGGGAAGGTGATGGTTCGGGAAGTAGCGAAACGGGAGTTTGACTGAAACCAATGGCTCGAATCTTAGTCGTCGACGGTTCGGCGTTTATGCGATCGGTTCTGGCTTCTGTGCTTCGGCACGGGGGGCATGAGACCGTTGATGCAGCAGATGGCGCCAGCGCGGTCGAGATGTATAAGAGCTCTTCCCCGGATCTGGTGACGATGGATATCACGCTGCCGGACATCGACGGTCTGGAAGCCGCCGCCGCTATTTTGCAGTTGGATTCCAATGCGCGAATTATCATGTGTACGGCGCTTGACCAAGACGCGATCGTTCGCCGTGCGATTTCGATCGGTGCCGCCGAGTTCATCACCAAACCGTTCGCCCCGGATCAGATTCTGGCTACAGTGAATCGTGTACTGCGGGAGGCGTGACCGGCTATCCTGAGGAAAGCGCGTGCGTTTTTTCTCCGGCCTGTTTGGACCTGACACAGAAGGAAGACCATGGCATCCCCGATCAAAGTCCTCGTGGTCGACGACTCGGCACTGGTCCGCAAAGTTCTGGCGGACCTCCTTTCCGCGGACCCCGGGATTGCAGTCGTCGGCACGGCTTCGGACGGTGTGTTTGCACTGCGCAAGATCAAGGAGCTCCAGCCGGACGTGACGACTCTGGACGTTGAGATGCGGCAGATGGGTGGTTTGGAGCTTCTCCCGAAGGTGATGGAGGAGGCTCCGCTTCCGGTCATTATGGTGAGCGGGCATACGAAGGCTGGCGCGGATGCGACTCTACAAGCCTTGGAGCGCGGTGCTGTCGATTTTGTGACCAAGCCCACGGGCAGCGCCAAGACAATCGAGGAGATCGGGCGGGTTCTGGCCGCGAAAGTGAAGGCATGTGGGCGAGCGCCGCTGAAGAGACGTCTGAGAGCGGCGAGCCCGAGAGAGGTTTCCGTTCCGCGTCCCGTATCTTCGGTCTCCCCGGGCCGGACGCGGCCAATACGTCCGATCAGCCAGACGCTGATTGTGATCGGCGCTTCTACGGGTGGAACCGAGGCCATCATAGATATCTTGGTGCGCTTGCCCCGCGAGATGCCTCCCATCGTCATCGTGCAGCACATGCCAGAGGGATTTACCGAGGCCTTCGCTAGACGTTTGGACACGCTCTGTCAGCTGGATGTGCGGGAAGGGCGTCACGGTGACGATCTCGAACCCGGATTGGCATTGGTGGCGCCCGGGCATTCCCACATGACTTTGCAGCGTGGCACACGTTCCCTCTTTCGAGTCATTCTCGATCGGGGGGGGGCTCGTGGGTCGGCATCGGCCGGCAGTGAACAAGCTGTTCGATTCTGTGGCTTCGATCGCGAAAGATCGCGCCTTTGGCGTGGTTTTGACGGGCATGGGGGCTGATGGGGCCACGGGCATGCTCACGATGAGTGAATTCGGATCGTACAACATCGCTCAAGACGAGGCATCTTGCGTTGTCTACGGCATGCCCAGAGAGGCAGTCAAAGCGGGCGGTGTTCATGAGAGCCTACCCTTGGAGAGTATCCCCGAGCGGCTCGTGAACCTGGTCTATGGCAAGAAGTGAGTCCGATATGGACTGTATTTCAGAGAAGATATGAAACCGATGCATATTCTAATTACAGGATACTCCGGCCAGATTGGGACGAATCTGGCCCTCGAACTCTTGCGGCGCGGGCACGATGTAT
>CAYTDF010000677.1:1787-3358 GCA_964436365.1 uncultured bacterium
GACGTCCGAGATTCCCTTTCGACAGATCGATCTTCGTGAGAACTGTATCGGCCACCTTGTCGAGCTGATCAAGGGCTTCAATATCGACCTTGTGGTCCACCTTGCGGCTCACGCCAAAGTGTACGAGCTGGTGATCGAACCCAGCCGGGCGATGGAGAATATCGATCTGACCTTCAAAGCGCTGGAGAGTGCGCGCCTGGCGGAGATTCCGATTGTGTTTGGGAGTTCGCGGGAAGTGTACGGCGATATTTCCCGGCACACGACGGAGGAGAGTTGCGCGGATTTCGTCGTCGCCGAAAGTCCTTATTCCGCCAGCAAGATTTCGGGCGAAGCGCTGATCTATAGCTACCGCCAGTGTTACAACGTTCCGTACTTAGTGTTTCGTTTTTCTAACGTGTACGGGCGCTACGACAACGATCTGGAACGTATGGAGCGCGTGACCCCACTTTTTATCCGGCGGATTGCGGATCGTAAGCCGATCGTGGTTTTCGGCGAAGAGAAGGTTTTGGACTTCACGTACGTGGACGACTGTGTCCATGGAATTATGTTAGGGATCGAGAACCTTCTTTCCGGTTCGGTTCGCGACGAAACGATCAACCTGGCCTGCGGACAAGGAAACTCGCTCCTGGACTTGGTTCAGATGATCAGCGACGCTTTGGGTGTGGAGCCGAACCTCACGACGAAACCCTCTCAACGGGGTGAAGTGACGCGCTACGTCGCGGATATTCAGCAGGCGCGGAGACTTCTGGGTTACGAGCCGAAGACCTCACTCTCCGAGGGGAGTCCGAAGACCATCGAGTGGTGGCGAGAGTGGGGTTCTCTGTAGGACGTTCTCGCGGTTGTTTTGCGCACTCCCACGTTTCTGGCGACCGACAGAACTTTCAAGAGACGCGCTAGGAGTCGATCTGTTTCTTGAACCGGATTGTGAACGAGAACGACGCCCCCACGCCTTCTTCACTGTCGACAGAGAGCGCGCCGCCCATCATTCGCACCAGGCGTTTTGCAATGGCCAGCCCGAGTCCCGTTCCGCCATAGCGCCGAGTCGACGAGGTGTCGGCTTGCCAAAAAGCCTCGTAGAGTTTGTCCAGTTTACTTTCGGGAATCCCGATACCGGTGTCCTCGACGACGAATCGAACGAGCGTGTGGCTCTCCTCCTCCTCTTGGAGACTGACACGGAGAGCGACCTTACCCTCGGAGGTGAACTTGATGGCGTTGTCGATCAAACTGTTGAGAACTTGCCGTAGCCGATCCGGGTCGCCCTGTTGCGGGCCGGGGATTTCTGGGGCGATCGAATGCGTGAACTCTAGGCCCTTCTCGCGGGCTCGCTTTTCCACGTCGGGACGTAGTTCCTCAAGGCTGGCGCGAAGATCGAATGTCTCATGTTTCAGATTCATCGAGCCCGTTTCGATCCGCGAGAAATCGAGAATGTCGTTCAGGATGAGCATGAGATTGTCGGCACTGCTTTGGGTGGTTTCGGCCAGGTCCCGCTGTTCGTCGGCCAGGTTACGAGTTTGCAGAGGTGGTAAATACAACCGGCCTTGATCTTCATGGCCTTTACTTCATCGATCGTT
>CAYTDF010000678.1:0-3356 GCA_964436365.1 uncultured bacterium
CGGTGGCGGTGTGGCGGCTACCGTTCAACTCCAGATGACCGTGCCGGCGTTTCTCGCGCTGGCCCTGCTTTTCGTCGCCCGCTGGTGGGGCCTGCCGGGTCCCATTCCTCCTGTCGCGACGGACGCATTCGGGTTTGACGTGGCCGGGCCGGGCAACGGCCTCGAACGCGCCCGGCGGCGGATTGGCCGTCTCTTGGCTCTGCTGCTCGCGGGGCTCACGCTCCTGGCGGCTTGGGAACTCGCCCGCCTGGGCTCCTACGAACATGAGGACGCGTGGGTGCATCTGGCCCACGTGCGCGACCTGCTCGACGGCGATTGCCTGGATGTTGCCGACCCGCTCCTGGGTGGCGACCGGATCGACGTGCGCTATTGGGGCAGTCTCTACCATCCCTTCTTGGCCGTGCTCGCGCGGCTTGCCGGGGTTGGGCACGCCGAGGTCTGGCACACCATGTCCGCGCTGTTCTTACCGTTGACGGGGCTGGCGATCTGGGCTTTCGGCGCGGTTCTTTTCCGATCGAATCTGATGGGGATCTGCTCCGCGCTGGTTTTTTTGGGCGTGCACGGCGTGGTGCGACCGGTCGATAATTATGACGACTTACGATTCCTGGCGTATCCCGGCGGGGTCTCGCTCTATCTGTTGACACCGCTGCTCTGGTTTCAGTTGTGGCGGTGGCGGGTGCGCGGCGAAGCGATCTACCTGGCGATCCTGTTGGGGCTGACATGGGTATTGCTTCGCACTCATCTGTTTTATGGGTTGCTTTTCGCGGGCAGCGTCGTTCTCGTTATGCCTATTCTTACGTTGTGGAGCCCGAAAGGCGAACCCCGGCTGCGCGTGCGTAGTGCGGTGGCACTGCTCGCGGTGGCCGTGCCTCTGGCGTTGACGGTGGCGGCCCGTTGGGAAGCGGTCCACGATGTGAGTAACCCGTTCTTTGTGGAGGCGCTGCAACAGACGCCACCAGAGCACACCTTGGTGGTGGCGGACGAGACTTCTTGGCGGCTCTCGTGGGAGGCTCTGTTCGGCCATCAGGGGATCCGGGTCTTCCCCAGCCGTTTGCCTCGGGCGACGGTGCTTTTGTGTATTCCGTTGCTGTGGCGCGTACGCCGACGGCACGCGGGCGCGGTCTATCTGGTCACGCTGAGTCTGTTTCCGCTCCTGCTCAACCTCTGTCCGCCCCTCCTGGAATTCGTGAACGCCCGGATTTCGATTCATAAGTTGATACGTCTGGGGCAGCTGATGCCGCACGCCTTCGTTTTGGGCTGGGGGCTGGAGCGGCTCCTGACGGGTTGCACGTGGCTTGCGGTACGTTTGGCTCCCGAATCGCTGGAAGAGCGTTGGCCGTCGCGCATCGGGGTTACGGCGATGTTGGTTCTTTTGACGGTCGCGTACATCGGTCTCGATGCGGTGGAGAAGCGGCCCTTGCTTTGCGCGCGGGACCGTTGGCGGGCGGCCGTGAGCGAGCCGCGCTTCGACGAGCGGCCCTTTGGACGGCGCAGCGTTCGGCAGTTGGGGTTCATCCGGTTTTTCGTGGAGCGACCGGCGCGGCCGGAGACGCTTCTCTCACACGGTCTGGAGTCCCTGCTCTTGGCCGCCTACACCGGGTGCGATGTTGTCTATGTTCCGACCTATCACGGCTCTCCGGCCGCGGGGTATCTGGGCGGCCGCAGGGTGGATGTGAATCGCATCGTACGGGGGGTGATGGAGCCGGACGCGCTCCGGGATTGGCTGGAGCGGCATGAGGTTACGTTGGTCACGTTTCGTTTGTCGCGCAAGGAGTCTTCGCTGCCAGCGGAGGGGATGCGGCTTCTGGATACGTGTCCGATACTAATTCGTAAGGACAATGCACCGGATGGCTACGCGCTCTGGCGTCGAGTTGATGATGTTCGGGTGGACAACACACCCGGTTCGGCTCCTTTCGATCCCATCCGTCGGGCAGAAGCCGCCGCCAGAGCGATTCAGAGCGTTACGCAAGAGTAGACGCGTCCGAGCCGCAACTTTACATCTAACACCTACCGATGAAAAATAGGGTAGATAAACTTTAGCAAAAGTGGTTGACGCTACGGTGAGAGTGCGTATATTCTTAGCGAGTTCTTTCAGACGCGGGTAACGCTTCGACGCCCCCGGGACATTCTATGCACACCACCTTTTCGGTTTTGAAATACGGACAACGAATGACAAGACAAACTCTCTCTTCTCAACCAACACAAACCAAGCCGCGTCGATCCCCATCGCGGTGGCGATTGATTGCGCTCACGCTTGTGGCTACTTGCTTCGCGATGACAGCGTGGGCGCAGGGCGAACCGATAATCCTGGAGGGTTTCGGCCCCACCCGCACGGTCGAGTTCTCGCCCGACGGCAGCATGATTGCCATCGGATTCCAGGTGGAATTGTCTCTTTGGGATGTGCGTAGCGGTCAGAAACTGCGGGAATTCCAGATGCTTCCGGAGCCGTACGAGGTGGGTACGCTCGCGTTCTCTCCGGACGGCAAACTGTTAGTTGGCGGCGGCAAACTGGGTTCAGTAACGTTATGGAATATCGATACAGGGAGGATTATCCTCGACAGGTTTTGGGTCCCTGACGACGGCCCGAACTACGGCACTACCTATGTGGTGACAGCGGTGGCGTTTTCACCGGACGGCAAACAGCTCGCCGCGATGCGCGGTGGTGCGTTGACCTTCTGGGACGTGGAGACCGGTGAAATGATCCGCCGGGCAGCAGGGACGTATCCCTCTATCTATGGAAGTGGCTACGGAAACCTTGTGTACCTCGATGCGGAGGGCCGAAGGGTCTGGGTTTCGGGGCAAGATCGTGTCCATCCCGGTGTTTACGATACAGTAGCCGGAGGAGGAAGACTGCATTCCTTCCCGGGTTATGTCGCGTTGTCTCACGACCGGACGAAGGCGTTTATCTTCCCGAATTACGAGATGGAGTCGGTCTGCGAATTGATCGACGTCAATACCGGCGCGGTACTCCTAACCTTCAGTTCGGATTGCCGTGGAAGCTCTCCATCTCTTTCCCCGGACGCTAAACGGCTGTTTTACCTGCAATCGGGCCGTCTGCATCTTCAGGCCCACCTGGAGGAACTGACGACGGCGGAACGCGTGCCGTTACGGACGTATACGCCTGCGGATACCGGAGAATACGGCATGCGGGGAACGCGCTTTTCCCCCACGGGCAATCATGTCTTAGCGCGTACGTATGAAAAAGTCTTTCTCTGGGATGTTAGCGACCTGACATCCTGCGTGAAGAACGCGCCAGCCTACAAGAATTAACCGAGTGCTTTCTGAGCGTGTGGGGTGGACCGTTCCGCCTCACCCAACCGGTTCGGTCTCTTCCAGAGTCTCCGCGTCCACTTCTT
>CAYTDF010000679.1:0-3355 GCA_964436365.1 uncultured bacterium
AACTGTTGATTGTCGTCGCAATCATCGGGATTCTCGCCGCCATAGCCGTTCCCAACTTCTTAAACGCCCAAACCCGGTCCAAGGTCGCCCGGGCCTACTCGGACATCAAATCCTTGGCTCTCGCTCAGGAGATGTATGCCTTGGACAACAACGGCGGCTATCCCCCAGAATCGGAGGACTACCCCTACGAGCGGCCCCACACCGAGGCCGGACTCTTCTGGTTGACGAGTCCCATTGCGTATATGAATGCCATTCCCGGAGATCCGTTCACACCGCTTATCGTAGAGGAGTCTTCGCATACGACCCAAAGGGTCTACGAGACCGGTGTCGCGATGCTCGGCGGGAGGCGACGATCCCGCAAGAGGGTTGCCTACGTGATTTTCACCATTGGACCCGACCTCTCTGAAAACGGTTTGTATTCCGCACAGGCGTTCAGACTGGCGCAGCGTGAGAACGGGCAGGGCAACACCTACGCTTCATCCAATGGACTCAAGAGCCGTGGTGACATCTACTGGTATGGCGGTGATCCTCGGATTGTCAAGAATCTCGTCGTTGACGGCATCAAATACAACGGCAGGTTTCCACCGAGTTTCAGAAACTAAACCCGATGCCAAGCCCGCAACCCTCTCCAACCTCCGTATCAACCCGTACGGTGGCAGATCTTCGTTCACAAACTACCTGAACGCCCATTTGTTCGGCGTCCATCTTCGCGATAGACTCGCCTCTCGCTCGACATGCCGAGACGCACCCAGGCGAACGAGCGGTGAGGAACAACGATGTCCGCAAAACGGTTACCGGCAGGACGCCCCGGCGTGAAGCGCGCCTCCGAACTTGTCTCCGATCCCGTGGCGCGTGAGCGCGAGCTGGTTCTGCTCCAGGAGGATTCCGTTCTACCGAAGGGAGTTCTCTATTTGAACAAGGGCATCGAGGGGCTCGACGGGCAACACATCGACCGCATGGAGGGCTACATCCGCACGCATCGTGGCCGCTACTTCATCCATGAAGACGACATGCCTCTCAGCAAGATCCTTCTCGACGTTGCCGACTACAACGTCTTAGCCGTCATCTTCAAATAGCGATTCTCGACCTCTACCCCTTCTCGTTGGGCGTCCCGGCTTTGACGCTCTCCCGAAACTCTCCGGTGATGTGGGCCACGTAGATTTGGGGAATATGGGTCCGGTTGGATCGGAACACGGCAACCCGTCCGTCCGGGCTGAGGGCCGGATGTGGGTGGCCGAAACTGTGGTGATCCTGGGTGGCCTCGGCGTAGCAGAGTGTCCTGAAGTGCGCCGTAGGAACGTGCGCCAGTTGAAGACCTTCGTCGGGGGTGTTGGTGTCGGCGACGATCCAGTCGCCGTCGTAGGAGGCGCCCGAATGCCAGAAGTAGGGGCCCTCGACCAACTTTCGAGGCTCCTTACCAACCTCCGCCAGCCAGAGGCACTTGTGCGGTCGCTGACCACAGCCCTGCAGCATCGATTTCTTGCCCAGCACCGTCATGTGGGCAAACATCCAGGGACAGATAAAGCGAGCGTCGCCGCCCTCCTCGTCCGTGCTCCAGATGCCCTGCTGATCGCCGGAATTAACAACCGTACGTACACCGTTCGGGCCGGTAACCGTATCCCACTCCACCTTGCCGCGCTGGACCACGAGCCGGGGTTCGCTCTGGAAGCAACCCGCGAGTGGACCGCCGGTATCTATCCTTCTGGCCTTGCCGGTTTCCAGATTGACCCGGACCGCCCCGTGGTTCTTTCCCCCGAGGCGGATGAGCAGTTCACCTGTGGAAGAGAGCAAGAGCCGACCGAAAGTACTTTCCGGAGCCAGGTTCTCCAGATTGAGAATCTCATCGATCTTTCCCGTCTCGACATCGACCGCGCACAGAAGTGTGTCCCAGACGATATAGACGGTCTTGCCGTCGAGCGAAAGGAGAGATGCGGGACATCCGTAGTAACCGCCGGTCTCGGCCACCTCGCCGTGGCGGGTCAGTTGGCAGAGACCCAAACCGTCCGTGTCGCACCGGAACAGGTCCCACGGCGCGTCGCGGCTTGCGTATCGCTGGCCAAAGAGCAGAACACGCTGGTTGTCTGGGGTAATGCTTGGCCAATCGTATGTGAACGGCGCGGTGGGCAACGGGTAGCTGGTTATTTGGATGACTCGTATTCCGGTTCGTGGGTCGACTCTTTGATCGCGTTCACTGACCAGGCTTTTCAAACTCGGAAGGCGTTTTGGGCTGCCAGACGCGGCAGCCGTGGAGACGCGGTTTGCTGTCGGTTTCGTCTCTTGTTTTGGCGCGGCGGCGG
Source organism: uncultured bacterium (assembly GCA_964436365.1). GTDB lineage: Bacteria > Hinthialibacterota > Hinthialibacteria > Hinthialibacterales > CAYTDF01. The sequence goes on from CAYTDF010000679.1 coordinate 2,298, forward strand.
CGATCCCACTCGCCGCGACGACTCCTCCCGATCCCGCAAGGAAAGCCCGGCGGTTTAGGCGGGGATCGACCTGTGATTTCGCTCTCTCATTCGGCGTCCGTCGTTCATTGCGACTCTCATCGTCAAGCATGCGTTCTCTCCATTGGAGTTTTCGGTGGCCCCGGTTGTCCGACCTCAATCATCGGCCATTATGCTCCGGCTCTCTCAGGAGATCAATCGACTGCTCCGTTCGGACTTTCACCCTCTGTGCAGGGAAACCGCTTGGCCCTACTCAATCTCCGCTCGCCGCTTCACGATTTCCTCATCCAGCTTCTTGGCCCGTTCTGTTTCGCGTGAGTTTGGGTAGTGCAGGAAAAGAGAATCCAAAGACTCTTCCGCGGCCTGCAGGCTATCTTGTTCAAAGTGGAGGATTGCCGACTCCAAGAGAACCTGGGCCGAGGGCGGGGGAGGGGGTGGCGGCTGGGGGGGGGGAGGGGGACGTTTGCGGCAGTAGCATAGCGACCAAGAATATCATCCCACAAAGTGCTACAAGCCCGATGTATGGATGAACCCACACTGTCTTTCCTGCGAGATACTCTCCCATATTCCACACGCCCCTACGGCGTTCGGGCCAGGTGGCACTTGGCGCACGTGGGAATCTCGTCGATACGCCCGGTCTGGTGCAGTTCACGTAGTTTGGCGTATTCCGGGCCGTTCCAGATTTCTTCGACCGTTCGGTCGCCGATCTTCCCCACTTGCAGTGACCGTGCGGAATCCACGCAACAGACTGTCACCACACCGTCCGGGTGAACGAACATACGTTGCCACAGCTGCGGACAGCAGAACTTCGGACCATCCGAACTCGGAGAGGTCTCTATCTGCACCAGCTGGGGGTTGGTCGTCTTCTGGTTCGAGTGTTCGATATAGTCGACGTAGGCGACCGCGTCCATGATCGGTTCGAACAGCTTCTTGAAATCTTCCCACTCGTGTTCGTTCTCCGCCATACGCACCATCGAGACCCGGGTGAACGGTTTCACCGAGTTCATCTCGTCGCGGATACGCATGAACCGCTTGATGTT
>CAYTDF010000680.1:0-3355 GCA_964436365.1 uncultured bacterium
CGTATCGCATCCGAGGAGGTTGATACTGCCGAAACCGAAGACATTGGCGAACTCAATATCCGTCTGCGCCGGATGCGTGAAGCCGTTCACGAAGACAAAGTGCTGCGTGTAGGAATGGCGGAACTCACGAGGCTCGAATTCGAACTCGAACAAGCCAAACGCCTGAAGGAAAAGGGACTCATCTCCGATGTCGATTTCCAAAGAGCGCTTACAGCGTTTGAGAAACAGAAGGCGATGACGGTCGATACCGAAGAGACTCAAAGAAGAGATTGCCGAACTCGATAAAACGATCATTCCAAAAGATAGAAAAACATCGGCTTCGGCCCCGGTTCTCCGTGAAATGATGCTGAAGGCTTTCGACATTGAATTGCGAAACGTTACGCTGGATCGGAAGGTGGAGGTGCTCAAGGAGAAGCTTGATGAGACACAGACTCGACTGAATGAACTCCCCACGCTGCAGCGAGAGTACGTCGAACTCAGCCGGGAAATAGCGACCAAAGACAGCCAACGCAACGATATCGGTAAGAAGTTGGCTCTTCTACGTAGAGCTTACGATTCTGACGATACGGATTTCACCACCGTCTCGGATGCCTCGATACCGACAGCGCCCACCGAATCGAACCGCAAGATCATTTGTGCCGCGATCGCCCTGCTGGGGTGTGCGTTGGGCTTTGTCTTGATTCTCGGATTGGAACTCTTCGACACGACCATCAAGACCGAGGCGGAATTAGAACTGAAACTGGGTTTGCCGGTTCTCGGCAGTTTGCGGAAGCTCTCCAAAGGTGAGGTTCTCGTCCCCGGCTATGAAGAGTCCGCCTTCAACGAACGTTTCAACATCATCTCCAGAAGGATACGCCAAGCCGTCCCCAATCGCGGCGCGAGGATTCTCGTCGTGAGCGCCGCGAAGGGCGAGGGGAAGACAATGTGCGTGGCCAACTTGGCTGCGTGCCTCGGACGCCAAGACGAACGTGTTCTGGTGATGGACGCCCAGGTGCGGGAGGGCGATTCCGACATTACTCTTCGCGATTTTATTCTCCCCGACGGCCATGAAGATGAAGAGAAAGCCGGACTCGGCGAGTATCTTTCCTTCGAGAAAGACGACGTGAATGAGATCGTTTGGCCTACGATCCTTCCGGGTGTCGAGTGTCTGCCTCGCGTCGAACAGGCCGTGATCCCGGATCTGCTGGGTGCGAATCGGATGCGCGAACTGACCGAAGAGGTTTCTAAGCGATTCAGCGTCGTCTTTTTGGACGCCGCCCCGATGCTGCACTACGTCGACGCCGAACTCCTCGCACAATGGGTCGACGCCGTTATCTTTGTCGTGCGTAGCCGTACGATGTCCGCATCCGCGCTACGCAGAGCGGTGGAAAGAATCGAGGCGACAGAGGTTCCGGTTGTCGGCGCGATCTTGAACGGTGTCGACCGGCACTATCTCTAGACTGCAAATCCAATGAAAGTCATGCAAGTGCCCCGCCGTTTCGTTCGAAGTGACTGGGGGGGAACCGAAACCGTCATTCTAGAAACCGGCAAACGCCTCCTCGAGATGGGGCATGAGACGGAAATACTCTGTCCGAATGCCTTGGCGGATGAAGACCGCGAGGTCATGGACGGTGTACCGGTTGCCCGTTACCCCTATTTCTATCCCTATTGGGGATTGCGCGCCGGTGCCACGGAGCAGCTCGACAAGAAGGGAGGCAATCTCTTTTCTTTCCAGATTCTGCGAGCGTTGAACGCCGTTCCCGGGTTGGAACTGATCCATCTCCACACCGGAAAACGGTTGGGCGGCATCGGACGACACGTCGCGAGGAAGCGAAGGATTCCCTATATCGTCTCGCTGCATGGAGGCGTTTTCGACGTGCCTGACGCGGAGGCGAAGACATGGACCGAGCCGACGGAAGGAGCGTGGGAGTGGGGGAAGGCTTTGGGGTGGTGGGTCGGTTCGCGGCGCGTTCTCGACGACGCGGCGGCGATTCTCTGTGTCGGTGAAAAGGAACGGGAAGAGACGCAACGGCGTTATCCCGAGAAGAAGGTACTCCACTTGCCCAATGGCGTCGACTATCGGCGGTTCTCCACAGGCGATGGCGGCCGGTTTCGTGAAACGCATGGAATTCCCAGCACCGCGCGCGTGCTCCTGACGGTTGGGCGTATCGATCCTCAAAAGAATCAACTCTTCGCCGTCAACGTCTTCTCCGAACTCCGAAAAGAGGTTCCCGAACTGCACCTAGTTCTGATTGGGCACGTCACGAATGACGATTATCACCAGCGTTTGAAACGCGCAATTCAGGAGCATGGAGTCGCCGAACACGTGACGCTGGTGTGCGGTCTCGACGCGGCGAATCCCGAACTGGTCGATGCGTACCATGCGGCGGATATCTTCTTGCTGCCGTCTATTCACGAACCTTTTGGGATCGTGATTCTCGAAGCCTGGGCGGCGGGGCTTCCGGTGCTGGCCTCACGTGTCGGCGGAATTCCTTCCGTGATCGAAGAGGAAGGGGACGGCGTACTCTTCACCGTGAATGATGAGGCCGATTGCAACCGGAGAAGCCGCGAACTACTCGATGACCGCGAACGGCGATCTCGGCTTGCCGAAGCTGGACGGCACAACGCGAAAGACCGGTACGACTGGAACGCGGTCACGAAACGCCTGGTCGGCGTGTATGAGGAGGTCGTTCGTGAAAATCCTCTTCGTTCATGAAAACCTGGGATACTTCGGTGGTGTCGAACAGAACATCGCCGACTCGGTTCGGGGACTTGCCGTGCGCGGTCACCGATGCTGGCAGGCTTATGGGAAAGCCACTGATAAAGACGTTGTTATGTACACAGAGTTGTTCGAATCCACATTTCCCTGCACGGAACTCGTGACGCAAGACGATGGCGCGACACGGGAATCCGAACCGTTCGGTGCGATTCTCGAGCGTTTGCGGCCGGATGTCGTCTATTTCCATAAAGTGCCCGATGTGTGCTTCCTGGCTCCCTATTGGGGAACGATTCGCGCGGTGCGGATGGTGCACGATCACGATCTCTGCTGCCCGCGCAGACACAAATACTACGCCTGGAACGGCCGTATCTGCGACCGCCGGGCGGCCCTGCGTTGCTATGGGTGCGCGGCGTTTCTGGTGCGGGATGGGAGCCGCCGTACGGGGTTCCGGTACGAGTCCATCCGACGCAAACGAGAGGAGATGCGGCGTAACCGGGCCTTTGACCAATTGCTCGTGGGAAGCCGTTTTATGCGTGACGAACTGTTGCAAAACGGTTTCAGGGAAGAGCAAGTCGCAATCCTGCCCCCCGTCGTGCGGATGGACAGCCCTCCGTGGGCACCCGTCCCGGAAGCCCCGAATATCCTCTTCGTCGGGCA